>JAABTE010000150.1 GCA_011390035.1 Desulfobacteraceae bacterium
CCGGTGCGTCACCAGCCGGGGGCCGGGAACGGCCATCGAATTCGCCCTGAAGCTGGTGGAGCTACTGTACGGCCCGGAGAAGGCGGCGGAAGTCGCAGGCCCCATGGTGGTGGCCGATGCTGCCGGCTGATCCGATACTGCCCGCTGATCCGATGCTGCCGGCTGATCCGATGTTGCTGGCTAATCCGATGTTGCTGGCTAATCCGATGCTGCCGGCGAATCCGATGTTGCTGGCTAAGGGGATGTTGCTGGCTAATCCGATGCTGCCGGCGAATCCGATGTTGCTGGCTAAGGGGATCGACAACGGCGGAGCGGGCGGACCGCGCATCGATGGGGACCCGGACGCCGGCACCGATGCCCGGGACGCGGAAGCGCCGATGGAAAAGCGGGTCATCCGCTGTGGGCTATGCCGCCACGAGATCACATCGCCGGACCGGATCATGAGCGTGTCCGGCAGCCACCGGCACACATTTGCCAACCCGGCGGGGGTGGTGTTTGAAATCGGTTGTTTTTCGGATGCCCGGGGCTGTGTCAACGCGGGCGTGACCACCATGGAGTTCACCTGGTTTACGGGCTACGCCTGGCGATTTTCCCTGTGCGGCGGGTGCCACGGCCACATGGGATGGTTTTATCAATCGGGCGGCGACAGCTTTTACGGGCTGATCCTTTCCCGGCTCATCCAGTGACCGACGCCGGCCGGTTGCTCGGCCAGGCAGGCGGGTTATTCGGCCGGGCGGGCCGGTTGTTCGGCCAGGCTGGGCGGTTGTTCGGCCGGGCGGGGCGGTTGTTCGGCCGGCATGTCGTGCCGGCCGTCTTTTCGAGACAAATGCCGGACAGGACCGACGGTTCGCCGCAAATGGGAGTGTTTATGGGAATACAGCATCATCATATCCGGACCGCCGACGCGCCGATGGCCGATCTGGCGCCGGCTGAAATCCTGCAATGGGCGCTGGCCCACCGGGATGTTCTGCTGCGTCAGCGGCCGGACATGGAAGCATTCCAGTCCGAGATCGACCGGCTGCTGATCCACTCGGGGGGAGACGCGGGCAACCGGATGGCCGTGCTGGAGATCCTGATGGAGGCCCACCTGATGACCCTTCACGGGCATCTGGCGAAACTGCTGACAATTCTGGAATGAGCCAACCCCGAAAAGGAGCGCGGAAAGACCATGATCGAAGCACGAATCCCCGGATACGGAAACCTGCGCCTCGCCCACCTGGTAATGGATTACAACGGCACCCTGGCCGTGGACGGCGAGCGGCTGCCTGGGGTGCGCCGCTGCCTGGCCGCCCTGTCTGACAAGCTGGACATCCACGTCATCACCGCCGACACCTTCGGCAAGGCGGCAGCCGGCCTGTCCGGCGCCGCCTGCAAGCTGACGGTGCTGGAGCCCGGCGACCAGTCCGCGGCCAAGCGGGACTTCGTCCGGTCCCTTGGGGCGTCGGAGACGGTGGCCATCGGCAACGGCCGGAATGACCGGCTCATGCTCCGGGAGGCCGCCCTTGGCATCGCCGTTATCCTGGGCGAGGGGGCGGCCGCAGAGACGGTGATGGCCGCGGACATCGTCTGCGATTCCATACCGGCGGCCCTGGAGCTGCTCATCCACCCCCTGCGGCTGACCGCCACCCTGCGGTCCTGACATCCCTGAAATTCATCGAATCGAAAGGAAACATCCATCGTGCTGGCCATCTATTCCGAGGACATTGAAACCCACAAGACTCCGGCGCTGGTGATTCCGGTCTGCCAGGACCGTCGGATCCACTCCCGAAAATCGATTACCGCCCTGCTCCGCCGCGCCGAACACCTTGAAGAGTTCAAGGGAAGGCCGGAGGACGCCGTCACCTTTTACGCGCCGGAGGGCGTTTCCGCAGAGCGGGTCATCCTGATGGGGGTGGGAAAGTACGCGGAGCTGACCACCGAAAGCTTTCGGGCCATGGCCGGAAAAGCGGTGGGCCGCTGCCTGTCCGGCGGGCTGGAAAATCTGCTGATGGTGGCCCCGGACGCGGCCAAAACCGGCCTGGACCCGGTGGACACCGCCGAGGCCCTCCTGGAAGGGGCCTTTCTGGCCAACCACCCCTTCGACGATTATAAAAAGGATAAGGATCGCCGCCCCCTGTCGGCCATCGGCCTGTTCGTGGATGGAAAATCGGCCAACGCCATGGAATCCCTTCCGGAAAAGGTGCGCCTCATCTGCGGCGGCACGGTGCTGGCCCGCCGGTGGGTCTCCATGCCGTCCAACGACAAGACGCCCCCCGCCCTGGCGAACGCCATCGCCGAAAGGGGCGAAAAGGAGGGGCTGAAGGTGACGGTGATGGACGAAAAGGAGCTGGCCGCCAATGGATTCGGCGCCATCATGGCCGTGGGCGCGGGCAGCGACAACCCGTCCCGGCTGGTGGTTCTGGATCTGAACCCGGAAAAGGCCAAGCGCACCGTGGCGCTGGTGGGAAAGGGCGTCACCTACGACTCCGGCGGCCTGAACCTGAAGACCGGCGAGGGCATGCGGAACATGAAATCTGATATGGCCGGCGCCGCGGCCGTGGCCGCCGCCCTCCTGACCCTGGCCCGCCGGCCACCGGCCATGCGGGTGGTGGGGGTGATGCCCCTGGTGGAAAACATGCCCTCCGGCAGGGCCACCCGCCCCGGGGACATCATCCGGACCTATTCGGGCAAAACGGTGGAGATCGGCAACACCGACGCCGAGGGCCGCCTGATTCTCGCCGACGCCCTGGCCTGGACCATCGACCAGTACCGCCCGGAGATCGTCGTGGACCTGGCCACCCTCACCGGCGCCTGCGTCATCGCCCTGGGCGAGAAGCTGTCGGCCGTCTTCAGCGATGACGACGCATTGGCCGCGGCCATCGTGGAGGCCGGCGCCCACGTCCACGAGCGGTGCTGGCGCATGCCCATGCCGGCCGATTACAAGGAGATGATCAAGAGCGATTTCGCGGACATCGGCAACATGCCCTCGGCCCGCTGGGGCGGGGCCATCACCGCGGCCCTGTTCCTGTCTGAATTCGTGGACCGGGAAAAGACCCGATGGGCCCACATCGACATCGCCGGACCGGCCTACAACAGCAAGGCCGGCGCCTACTGCGGCCCGGGAGGCAGCGGGTTCGGCGCGCGCCTGCTGTGCGACCTGCTGGAAAGGATCTGAGGGGCACTCATTCCTTATGTTTTTCGTCAAGTCCCTTTAAAGCGTCGTCCGGCCCCAGAACGATCAGCTCGTCGCCCGGAGCGAGGGTGTATTTGGCGGTGGGAATCACGTTGAGGGCGCCGCTGCCCTTTTTTCGGGCGGCTATCACCTGCACGCCGAACCGGTTGATCAGGTCCAGTTCCCGAAGGCTCTTGCCATCGAAGCGTTCCGGCGGCGCGAAGATGGAGATGGAATAGCCCTCCAGAAAGGGCAGGTAATCGAGCATGTTGGGGTTGTGGAGCCGCTCTCCCAGGCTAACGGCCAGGTCCCGCTCGGGAAACAGCACCTCGCTGGCGCCCACCTTCCGCAGAATCCGGCCGTGGGGCTCGGTGAGGGCCTTGGCGTAGATGCGCTTAACGCCCAGATCGTTCATGTTGAGGGTGGCCAGGATGGAGTGGCTCAACATGGTGCCGATGCAGACGATGACCGCGTCCATCTGGTGCAGATCCAGGCTCTCCATGGCTTTAAGATCCGTGGCGTCGGCCACCACGGCCTGGCTCACCCGGTCCTTTATCTCCTGTATCCGGGCGACGCTCTTGTCGATGGCCAGCACGTCGTGCCCCTTGTCATAAAGGTGGGTGGCCAGGTAATAGCCGAAGTTTCCGATGCCGATGACGCCGAATTGTTTCATTCCTTCCGCCTCTTTTCCGCCCACGATGTTATTTTCTCCGAGATGTTATTTTCCCCGAGATGTTATTTTCTCCGCGATGTTATTTTCTCCGCGATGTTATTTTCTCCGCGATGTTATTTTCTCCGCGATGTTATTTATAAGGATGTGGCCAACCGTTTCCTACCCGATCATGACCCGATCCGTGGCGTAATGGAACCGGTCCGGCTCCCGGTCCAGGGTCAGTGCCACGGCGATCACCAGCGGGCCCAGCCGGCCGATGAACATGGCGGCGGTGATGATCAGCCTGCCGGCGGTGGAGAGGGTGTCGGTGGCGCCCATGGACAGCCCCACGGTGGCAAAGGCGCTGACCATCTCGAACAGGATCTCCAGGAACCGCCCCCGGCTGGCCATGTGGGACAGCCCGCCCAGCTCGGTCATCAGCAGCAGGCCGGTGCCCAGCATGATGACAAACAGGCTGGTAAGCACCAGGCTGACGGCCTTTCCCAAGCTCGTTTCCGCAAGGGTGCGGGAAAAGGCCTGGGGCGCGGACTGGTGCCGATACCGGGACAGCCCCAGGAAAAACAGGGTGGCCGCAGTGGTCACCTTCACCCCTCCCCCGCAGGAGCCGGGCCCGGCGCCAATGAACATGAGCAGGATGAAGATAAAGAGCGTCACGTTGGCCATGTCGGCAAGGGGCAGGGTGTTGAATCCGGCCGTCCGTGTGGTGACCGACTGGAAGAAGGCGGCCAGGAACCGCTCCTTCGTGGAAAGCCCCGCAAGGGTGTTGCCCCATTCCAGGGCCAGCACCAGCCCGGCGCCCGCGGCCAGCAGGCAGAGGGTGGCGGAGATCACCAGCTTGGAGTGCAGGCTCATGCGGGACCAGAACCGCCGGCGGGACCGAAGCCGATGAATGATCTCGGACAGCACGAGAAATCCCAGCCCGCCGGCCACGATCAGCCCGCACACGGTCAGGTTGACCACGAGGCTGCCCCGATACCGGACCAGGCTGTCCGGGAACAGGGAAAAGCCGGCGTTGCAAAAGGCGCTCACCGAATGGAACAGGGCGATGTAAGCGGCCTCTCCCGCCGGGTAATCCGGATAAAAGGCGGCAAACAGCGCCACCGTCCCCACGGCCTCGATGGTCAGGGCCAGCAGGATCACATCCCGCAGGATGATGGTCGGATCGCGATCGTGGGAGTGGGTGAAGGTGTCCTTGATGACAACCCGGCCCACCATGCTCAACCGCCGCCCCGACACCAGCAGGAAAAGGGTGGAAAGGGTCATGATGCCCAGCCCCCCCGCCTGGATGAGCGACAGGATCACCACCTGCCCGAATCGGGTAAAGGCGGTGCCCGTGTCCACCACCGCAAGGCCGGTGACGCAGGCGGCAGAGGTGGCGGTGAAAAGGGCGTCCACGAAGCCGATGCCCCCTCGCGTCGCCGCCGGCGTCAGCAGCAGCAGCGTCCCCACGACGATGAGCAACCCGAAGCCCATCACCGGCAGTCGCGCCGGAGACAAGAGCATCCGCCGCAGAAACCGGGTGGCCCGGATGGAGGCGGCGGGGCTGCGGCGCAGTTTGATTTCAGCCTGTCTCATGCCGCTTTCATCAAAATCCGGTTGATTTCCCGCCGCCACTGGCATAAAAAGATGAACATGAAAATGGACCCGACTCGAACGGAAACGGAAGAATCGACATGCTGCTAGTCATTGATGTGGGAAACACCAACACCGTGCTGGGCATCTATGACGGACCGCGCCTTTTGAAGGACTGGCGAATCCGCACGGAGCACCGCACCACCGCCGATGAGTTCAATGTGCTGGCCCGGGGGCTTTTCGCCGCGGACGGCATCGACCCGAAGACCGTGGGCCGCACCATCATCTCCTCGGTGGTGCCGCCCATGGTGAGCATTCTGGACAACTTCTGCCGCCGCCACCTGGGCCACGCCCCCATCTGGGTGGACGCCAAGGCCGCGGGCGGCATGCCCATCCTCTACGGCAACCCGTCGGAGGTGGGGGCGGACCGGATCGTCAACGCGGTGGCCGCCTATGAAAAATATCGCACCAGCCTCATCGTCATCGATTTCGGCACCGCCACCACCTTCGACGCGGTGTCGGAAAAGGGCGAGTATCTCGGGGGCGCCATCAGCCCCGGCATCATGATCGCCGCCGAGGCGCTGTACCAGCGGGCCTCCAAGCTGCCCCGGGTGGAGATCTTCCTGCCGCCGGGCCAGGTGATCGGCAGGGACACGGCCGGCTCCATCCAGTCGGGAATCATTTACGGCTACGCCGGGCTGGTGGAGGGCATCGTGCGGCGGATGCGCCTGGAGATGGACCCGCAACCCAGGGTCATCGCCACCGGCGGCCTGTCGGCCCTGATGGGGCGGGTCTGCGATGTGATCGAGGCGGTGGAAAAGGACCTGACCCTGGAAGGGCTCCGGATCATCCACGAGCGGATCCAGGCGGAGGGCCTCCCCCGCCCGGCTCACGCCGAAACCCGGCTTTCCAGGTAGCCGATAAAGCCGGCCACGGAATTTTTCAGAAACCCCCGCTCCCGCGCCCGGATATCTGCGGGGATGGCGTCCCAGGCGGCCATGAGCGGGTCCTGTTCGATCAAAGCGTCGATGCAGGAGTCGATCCGGTCCGGCCCGCTCAGGCCTTTCCGGGCGGCGGCGGCCATTTG
>JAABTE010000151.1 GCA_011390035.1 Desulfobacteraceae bacterium
AGAGCCACGGGGGCGTCATCTTTGCGGAAAGCCTGTCCGGCCAGGGCAGCGTGTTTACCATCCTGCTGCCCCGCCTGTCCGCGTAAGGAAAAGGAATCATAATGGCATCCTGAAGCCGGGCCGCGTAGTCGCCCCCCGGAACAAATCCCTTCTTACACAAAATTCCTGTAGTTTCAAATTCCTGTTGACAAAGCCGGGCTTATAAAATATAACACATAATATGTCCAATTTGATCATTTCGTATATATTGTATTATAAACTAAAGGAGAAGCGAAATGAAAAACCTGAAGTTGAGCATGAAGATCGGCCTGGGGTTCGGTATTCTTTTGGCCATCGCGTTCTTATTGGGCGCCTTTTCCATATGGAGGATGAGCGGCGTGAAAGAGCAAGCCACCATGCTGGCCGACGAGTACGTGCCCGAGGTGGAGGTGGCCAACGAGGTGGAGCGGTCCTCCCTTTCCACCATGTACGAGATTCGCGGATACGCCCTGAGCCGGGATGACAGCTATCTGGAACAGGGCCGGCGACACCTGGCCCAGGTCATATCCAATCTGCGTGCGGCGGAGGATCTGGCGGAAAAATCGCCAAACCTTACCATGCTCAAAGAGGCCGTAGGCACGATGGAAAAGGCCGTCATGGATTACGAGAACCTGCTGGAGGCCACGGTTTCCGGAAACCTGGCCATCGCAGACATCCGGTCCAACATGGACCGGGAGGCAACCCGGCTGATTGAGGGCTGCGCCGCTTTCATCGAAAGCCAGGAGGAGGCCATGCGGCGGGAGATCGCCGAGGGCGCCTCGGCCCCCATGCTCAACGAGCGCCTCGATAAGATCGGGCTGATCAATGACGCCCTCGATATCGCCAACACGATCCGGGTGATCAACTTCAAGGCCCAGGCGGACCGGAATGTGGAAGCCCTCGCCCAGGGCATCGCCCGCTTTGCGGAAGGCGACGAAAAGATGCGGAAAATCGCCCCCCTGACCCGCGAAAAAGCCAATCAGAATCAGGTCGAGGCCATCATGGCCGCCGCCGGCGCCTACCGGGACGCCATGGCGGCGCTGCAAAAGGCGTGGCGGGAAATTGACGCCGTAACCGCCCGGCGGGAGGCCGCGGCGGAAAGGGTGCTGGTAGAGGCCAAGGCGACGGCGGAAAAGGGGATCAACGAGAGCCTCGAGATCGCCCGGGAGACCAACGCCAGCCTTTCCGCGGCCAGCCGGGCCATGATCATCGGCCTGGTGGTGGCCCTGCTCGCCGGCGTCATCATCGCCGCGGTGATAACCCGTGGCATAGTGGCGCCCATGCGCAAGGGCGTGGAGTTCGCCGGGCGGGTGGCCCAGGGGGACCTGACGGCCACCATCGACATCGATCAGAAGGACGAAGCGGGGGAGCTGGCCCAGACCCTGCGGGACATGATCCAGCGGATCCGGGCCGTGGTGGCGGACGTTAAGTCCGCCGCGGGCAACGTCTCCGCGGGCAGCCAGGAGATGAGTTCCAGCGCCCAGCAGATGTCCCAGGGGGCATCCGAGCAGGCGGCCTCCGCCGAGGAGGTGTCCGCCTCCATGGAGCAGATGGCGGCCAACATCCGCATGAACGCGGACAACGCCACCCAGACGGAGCGGATCTCCGTGGCCTCGGCAAAATCCGCCCGGGATGGCAGGAATGCCGTGGAGCAGACCGTGACGGCCATGAGGGACATTGCGGAAAAGATCAACATCATCGAGGAGATCGCCCGCCAGACCGATCTTCTGGCCCTCAACGCGGCCATCGAGGCAGCCCGGGCCGGCGATCACGGCAAGGGCTTCGCAGTGGTGGCCTCGGAGGTGCGCAAGCTGGCCGAGCGCAGCCAGCGGGCGGCGGCGGAGATTTCAAAGCTGTCCATCTCCAGCGTGGACATCGCCGAAACAGCCGGCAAGATGCTGGAAAAGATGGTGCCGGACATCGAAAAGACCTCCGGCCTTGTCCAGGAGATCAACGCCGCCTCAAGGGAGCAGGACCTGGGGGCGGACCAGATCGCCCGGGCCATCCAGCAGCTTGACCAGGTGATCCAGCAGAACTCGGCCGTGGCCGAGGAGATGGCAAGCACCTCCGAGGAGCTGGCCAGCCAGTCCGAGCAGTTGCAGTCGGCCATCGGCTTTTTCAAGGTGGATGGCGACGATTCTGGCCGGTACGGCGGCGCGGTCGGCTATCAACAGTCCAGCCTGTCGGTGGGTTACTGGCAGCCCCGGGGACACGGCGGAAAGGCGGGCGCGCCCCACCCCCCAGCCCGGCGGAAGAGCGGGAAAGCCCATCAGCGGGTGGAAAGGGTCCCGGGCCAGATCCTCCGTCCCGGCCCCGAGCGCGAATACGGCGAGCGCGGCCTCGACCGGGGCCATGAAGCGGCCCGGGAGGCCGACGGCGGCCGGGGCCCGACGGACAACCGCCCCCCGAGAGGCGAGACCCCCGAGGATGAAGGCGGCGCCCGGCGCGATTGGGAAAAAGATGAAGGCTTTGTGAAGTATTAAAGCCATGGGCGAGCGGGAGCGTTATTACAGCATACCGGAAGCGGCCCGGAACTGCGGGGTCAGCCGCACCACCATGTGGAACTGGGTCAAGTCGGGCCACATCAACGCCTATGTCACCCCCGGCGGCCACCACCGGATACTTCAAGAAGAGATCGAGCGGGTGCTGGTCGAGGGCCGGATCACGGCCACGCGCAGCGCCGGCCCGAAAACCGTCCTGCTGGTGGACGATGATCCGGAGGTCATCCAGATGATCCAGACCCGGCTGGCCCGGGAGGCGATCCGCTCAGTGGTGGCCCGGGACGGCTTCGAGGCGGGCATGAAGCTGCTGTCCGACCGGCCCGACCTGGTACTGCTGGACCTTTACATGCCGGGCCTGGACGGGTTTCAGGTCTGTAAAACCATCAAGGAGAGCCCGGAGCTTCGGGCCATCAAGGTGCTGATCGTCACCGGATTCGACACGGCGGAAAACCGGCGCCGGGCGATGGCCCTGGGGGCGGACGCCTACCTGCCCAAATCCATGGACCCGGGCAGGATCGTGAAACAGGTCGGGGAAATGCTGGCGGCGGAATGAAAACGGCTTTCGGGGCCTGATCGGCCCCATAAAAAGAGCGTAAACAGGGGGCGGATGGATACCTCGATCGGCGTCGGCATCGTCAATAACATCGCCCTGCTGCTGGCCATGGGGCTGCTGTACGACATCCTGGAAAAAAATGCCCCGGCCCCCGGCCGGCGGTGGCGCCAGGCGGCGGTGGGGCTGGTGATCGGCGGGATGGGCGTTGTCCTGATGGCCAGCCCGGTAAAGTTTCATCCCGGCGTGGTCTTCGACGCCCGGTCTGTGTTGCTGGGGATTTCTGGACTCTTTTTCGGGCCATGGGCCACCCTGCCGGCCATGGCCGTCACCGCCGCCTACCGCTTGCTCATGGGCGGCATGGGGGAGTGGTTCGGGGTGGCCCTGATCCTGACCTCCGGCGGCATTGGCATGGCCTGGCGCCATTACCGGCGTCACCGGCTGGCCGCCCTGAGCCTTATGGAGCTGTATCTGTTCGGCCTTGCCATCCACGGGTGCATGCTGGCGCTGATCCTCTCCCTGCCCCGGCCCACCGCCTTCCGGGCGATGATTGACATGGGTCCCATCGTGATCACGGCCATGCCAGCGGCCACCGCCCTGCTGGGCAAGCTCATGGCCAACCACCTGGCCCGCCAGGCCATGGCCGCGGAGCTGAGGGCCGGCGCCGAGCGGTTCCGCAACCTTTTTAACAACACACTCAACCCCATCCTTCTCATTGACGGCGACGGACGGTTCCTGGACGCCAATCCCGCCGGCCTGGCCTTTCTGGAGTGCGACCTTCCCACCCTGAGGCGCTTGTCCACGCGGGAGTTTGTGCCGCCGGGGGCCACGCCGATCCCCGCCCTCGCCCCGCCCCTGCCGGACCGGCCCGCCCTGGCGGAGGCGGACTGCTGGGTCAACGAGAGGCTCAAGACCCTGCTGCTCAACGTGGTGCCGCCCCGGCCCGGCGGAAGGGGAATATGGCACGCCATCGGCCAGGACATCACCGAGCGCAAGCGGCTGGAACGGGAGCTGCGGCTCAACGAGGCCCGGCTGGAGATCATCCGGAAGATAGCCGGCATGCGGGACGCGGACGAGAAACAGATCTCTGATTACACCCTGGAGCGGATGATCCATTTATGCCGCAGCCCCATCGGATTCCTGGGATTTCTGACCCCGGACGAGGGAACCATGGTAATCCACGCCTGGTCCCAGGCGTCCATGGCCGCCTGCGCCATCCAGAACAAGCCCATCGCGTTTCCCATCGATCAGGCCGGGCTGTGGGGCGAGCCGGTGCGGCGGCGCCGGCCGATGATCTTCAACGACTACGCCGCCGGCCACCCGGCCAAGAAGGGCTGCCCTGAAGGGCATGTGGAAATTTCACGATTCGCCGCCATCCCGGTTTGGGACGGCGACCGCATCGTGGCGGTGGCCGCTGTGGCCAACAAAACCCTGCCCTACAACGAGTCGGACATCGGCCAGCTCGACCTGCTGATGCGGGGGATGTGGGAGCAGATCCGCCGCAAGCGCGGAGAACAGCGGGTTCTGGAAAGCGAGGCCCGGTGGCGCTCCCTTGCGGAAAGCTCGCCGGACATCATCCTGATGCTGAACCGGGATCTGAAAATCGAATTCACCAACATGGCCTTTCCCGGATTCGCGGTGGACGACCTGATCGGGGCGGACTTCATTCAGCATATGCCCGAGGCCCGGCGCCGGTCCATCCTGGATTTGCTCAAGGGGGTTCTCGCTACGGGCGCCCCTGCCGCCTACGAGACCGAAATCCAGCCCCCGGATGGGGAAACGCGCCACTTCGAGAACCGGGTGGTGGCCCGGCGGGCGGGAGAAATGTTGGTCGGCCTGACCCTGAGCGCCAGGGACGTGACCGATAAGAAGCGGGCCGAGGTCGAACGGGCCGCCATGGACACCCGGCTCCAGCAGGCCCAGAAGATGGAGGCAATGGCCGTGCTGGCGGGGGGCATCGCCCACGATTTCAACAACATCCTGTTTCCCATAGTGGGCCTTTCCGAGATGCTGGCGGAGGATCTGCCGCCGGGGGCCCAGCGGGAAAAGGCCTCTCAGATCCATCTGGCGGCCATGCGGGCCGGGGACCTGGTGCGCCAGATCCTGGGCTTCAGCCGCCAGACCGAGGGCCGGCGGATGCCCACGCGGATTCAGCCGGTGGTCAAGGAGGTCCTCAAGCTGGCCCGGGCCACCCTTCCTTCAAACATCGTCATCCGGGACGACATCCGCCCAGACTGCGCCAAGGTGCTGGCCGACCCCACCAAGCTCCACCAGATCATCATGAACCTGATCACCAACGCCTACCACGCGTTGGAGGACGACGGCGGCGAAATCGCCGTGTCCCTGGAGCAGACCCCCTTCGGCAACCGCCCCCTGCCCGGCCTGCCCCCGGCCCCGGCCGGATACGCCCGGCTCCAGGTCTCCGACACCGGCCACGGCATCCCGGAGGCGATCCTTTCCAAGGTGTGCGAGCCCTACTTCACCACCAAGCCCCAGGGAAAGGGCACCGGCCTGGGGCTGGCCGTGGTCCACGGCATCGTGCGGGATTACGGGGGGGACATGGCCATTCGGAGCGCCCCCGGCCAGGGGGCGAACTTCTCCGTTTACCTGCCCATCATAGCCGGCCCGACCATCCCCGCCGCCCCCGCCGAGGCGGCCGCGGACCCGGCGCTCCGGGGCGGGGGCGAGCATCTGCTCATCGTGGACGACGAGGAGCGCGTGCTGCTGATGGAGCGGATGATGGCCGAGCGGCTGGGCTATCGCATCACTGTCAGCGCCAACGCCGACGAGGCCCTCCGGGCCTTCGAGGCCGCCCCCGAATCGTTCGACATGGTGATCACGGACATGACCATGCCCGGCCTGAGCGGGCTGCAACTGGCCGAGCGGCTGCGCCGGATCCGGCCGGCCCTGCCCATTGTCCTTTGCACCGGATACCATGCCCGCCTCGACCGGGATCGAATCGTCGCAGCGGGCATTGACGGGTTTCTGAATAAGCCGGTGACAAAAGCAGAGTTCGCTCGGACCATCCGGGCGGCGCTGGACGCCGACGGCTCCGGCAGGGCAGGCGGCTCCGACGGCTCCGGCGGAGCAGGCGGGGCAGGCGGGGCATCCTGACCGGCTCAGCGCCGCGCCGACGGCATGCCCCCCTGCTCCATCAGGCCGGTGGTGCCCTCCGGCGGCCGGGCGCCGATCACCCGACTGAACAGAAGGGGATCTTCCAGCGCCCGGCCCGAGCCCATCACGATGGTGGCCAGCGGGTCCTGGGCCACCGATACCGGAATGCCGGTGGCCTGCTGAATGAACGGCCCGAGGTTCTTTAACAGGGCCACGCCGCCGGTTAGCACGATGCC
>JAABTE010000152.1 GCA_011390035.1 Desulfobacteraceae bacterium
GCCTCCGGGATTTCAGCCTCCGGGATTTCAGCCTCCGGGATTTCAGCCTCCGGGATTTCAGCCTCCGGGATTTCAGCGTCAGGCGGCTCCCCGGCTGTTCCGGCAGCCTCGGTTGCCGCCTCCTCCGCCGTCGCTACGGGCGCCTCCTGAGCGTCCTCGGCGGGAATCTCCTTAGTCGGCGTGTTTATGGAGGGTCCCTCCAAACGATACTGGTCCGCCGGCGGGGGCGTCTGAATGGACGGATACGCCTGCTGCCGCTCCGACGGGGTGCGGCTGGCCAGCTTCGCCACCAGCTTTTCAAGCCCGCCCTGCAGGGTCTTGTCCATCTCCACCACCGTGCCCTGGCTGATGATCAGCCGGATAAGCTCCGGGATCTGCGTTTCAGCCGTGGAAACCAGGTAGATGGGCTGGATGTATAGCACAGATCCGGACACCGGAAAGATGATCATCCGGCCCCGCTTGATCTTCGAGCCGGCCTGGTCCCACAGGGTCAGCTCCTGGGAGATGGTGGTGTCGTTGTCGATGAGGGAGCTGACCTGGGCGGGGCCGTAAACCTGCTGGCCCTTTGGAAAATTGTACACAATGATGCGGCCGTAGTTGTCCCCGTCACACCCCGCGGCGATCAACGTGCGCAGGTTGGGCCGGCTGATGGGAGTCATGGCTGTGAGCAGCAGGAACTCGAACTGGTCCAGGTTGATCAGGTTCAGGGTCATGTAATAGGATCGCTTGAAGATCGTCTCGGCGCCGGCGAACTGCCAGTGATCCTCCTGGCGGTAGAACAGCTCCGGATCGATCTGTTGATACTTGGCGTAAACGCTCATCTGGATCTCGAAGAACGACTTGGGATAGCGTACATGGGCACGCACGAATTCGGGCATCTGGCTCCGGGACCTGAACAGCTCCGGATAGATCCGCTCATAGGCGCGGATGATGGGGTCCGTGGGGTCGAATATATAAAAGGCCACATCCCCGTGATAGGCGTCAAAAACGATCTTGACCGAGTTGCGGATGTAATTGAAGGGGGCCTTTCCGTATTCCTGCCCCTCGTAGAAGGCCACATACGGGAAACAATTGGAGGTGGTGTAGGCGTCCTGTATCCAGAAGAGTCCCTTAGGGCCGGCCACGATGTAAGGATCCTCGTCCAGGTGCAGGAAGGGAGCGATGATCCGGATGGCCTCCTGGATGTTCCGGCGAAACAGGATGCGGCTCTGGTTGTTGGTGTTGGTGGTGAAGAACAGATCCGTGTCCTTGAAATAAAGGGCGAACAGGGCCTTTAAGGCCACATTGGACAGGGGCGCGCCGCCCCGGCCCCGGTAGTTGGCCACCACGTTCTTGTCCCGGTCCGGATACTGGATCTCCCCCTCCTCGTTGGGGGCGATGGCGTACCTGTATTTTTCCATGCCGAAATAGATGGCCGGCTCCTCGATGGTGTAGGGCAGCGAGGAGAGCAGGGGCACGTCCCGCACGAACCACTCCATGTCCTCGTCTCCCCGCTGGGCCGCCGGAGACATGACGACGCCGTATCCGTGGGTGTACTGGAAGCGCTCGTTGATCCAGCTCTGGGCCGCGGCCGGCAACTGGCGGACGTTGATTTCCCGGGCCGACAGGTTGACCTGCTGGTACACGTCGTTGACGGTGTAGCGGTCCACGTCCACCCCGGTGAAGGAGTAGTAGGGCCGGATGCCCTGGCGCTGCTCGTACACCTGGTCCAGCAGATCCCGGTCCCACACGGGGATGTTGGCCAGGATGCGTTGAAGGTTGATGTCCTCGGGGATCAGGGACATGACGGGCTGGACCCGGTAATCCCGGTACTCTATGTCCCGGAGCTGAAAGGCGTCCAGGGTGGCCTGGATGTTGTTTTCGATGAAGGGCTTCTGGCGCTCCATCTCGTTGGGCCGGACGATGTACTGGGAGATCATGTTCGGAATATAGCTCGTTTGCTGAAGGCCCATGGCCAGCCCGAACAGCAGGGCGCAGGCGATGAAGGGCTTGAGCCCCCGGTGGCGGTGGATCAAAAGGATCATGAAGAGGGAGGCCAGCCCGAAGAAGAGAATCTTGGTGAAGATCAGCGGCAGGTGAAACCACCATTGCACGAATCCGGGGCCGAAAAAGATGCTGGTGGGATCGTTGACGTACAGCAGGCCGAACATCTCCAGGGTGTAGCGAAGGATCTGAAGCCCGAGCACCACCAGCACGATGATGGTCAGATGCGTCCTCGCGCCGGTGGGAATCTTCAGGGCCGTCTGGGTCAGCAGCCGGTTCTCGAACCAGTACATGATGGCCAGAAAGACGAACAGCAGGGCAAATACCAGCAGCAGCTCGCGGATCACCAGTGTATAGATGGGCAGCGAAAAGATATAAAAGCTGGCGTCAAGCCCGAAGGCCGGATCGATCATGCCCGAGGGCGGGGCGAATATGTACAGCAGGGCCTGCTCCCATTTTCGATACAGCGGGATGGCCACCGGAATGGCAAGCAACATGGAAAGGGGCGTGTAAAACTTCATGGAGCCGGTTCGCACCATGCGAACCAGGTCATGATAGCGCCGCCGATCCGAGGCCTTTGCGCCCTTTGGCCCGACCGTGCCCAGAAAACGGGAGGCGGCCCAGAAATTGACGAAGAAGATGCCGAAGAACAGCAGCGTCACGCCGATGAACACCGCGTATGGATACAGCAGCCGGCGCAGATAGTATAAAAGCAGGCCCTTGGAATGGAACCAGAACACATTGACGATGAATTCCAGCGTTTTCCGGTTGCTCAAAATGAAGCCGATACCGACCAGTATCAATACGATGATAAAAAATATCAGCCACTTTTTCCGTCTGGGCATCTTCTTCCTCCTTGACAATGGGCATGGGCCGTGGGGTGGGCCGTTCGCGGGACGCAATCGGAAAAATAAGGTTCATCCTAACAGAGGTCGCCTTCATTTTCAAGCAGATTTGCCGCCATCTCCAGCCGTTGCGCCAAAGTGGCCCCCTTTGTCGCCCCAATGGGCTTGATCTTCGCGCCGGATCGGAATATAGTATCGGAATCATATCGACTTTCGGACCTTAAGTTTCGACGGCCTCAACCTTCGATGGGAGGAAACATTGAAAACACGCCTTAAACGCCTCTTTCTGGCCCTTCTGATATGGGCCCTCATGCTGGTTCCGGCCCCCCCGGTCCGGGGAGACGACACCTCGGCCGAAGCGCCTCCGCCGCTGTCCGTGCATCCGGATATCCGCGAATTTTCTGTGAATACCGGCCCAAAGGAGCTGCGCATCCGCGCCCGGGAGGACGGCGCGGACAGCCGGTGGACCTGGCGGCTCACCGGGCCGGGCCGGCTGCTGGGGGAGCCGGTGGCGCAGGAGATCTCCTACATCCCGCCGGATGACCTGGCCACGCCCACCGCCACGGCGGTCGTCACGGCCACGCGAAAGACGGCGGACGGCGCCACCGATTCGACCCGCGTCATCTTCGCCCTGACGGACAGCGGGCCGACTCGGACCGACCCGGTTATTACCCCGACACCGTCTCCGGCCCAGTCCCTGACACCGTCCCAGGCCCAATCCCCGACACCGTCCCAGGCCCCCGATGCCGAAGCGGTCCAAGAAGCCGCGGCGGCCGGCCCCGACACCGCTCCCGATGAAGACGCGGCCGCCGATGCCGCCGCACCGGCCGAAGATCCTGACCGGTTGCTTTCAGAGGCATTGATCGAGACCGGGCCATCCGGCGAGGTCGGAGCGGAAACGGCGATGACCGGAACGACGGCAAAAAGACCCGGAATCGAAACGACAATGACCAGAACGACGGCAAAAAGATCCGGAATCGAAACGACAATGACCGGAACGGGAACGGAACCGGAGGCGGCACCGGCGGAGCCCGGTGCCGGCCCTCCGGAAACCGCGCCGGCGCCATTGCCGCCACCGGCCCGGCCGGAAACGCCGCTGAACCCCCCGTCGGAGACGACGGCGCCTCCGGCGGCCGCGGATACGCCATCCACCGAAGCGCCCCTGCGGGCGGAGATGACGACGGACGAGCGCGTGGCCCAGCTTATCCATGAGGGCGATCGGCTCATGGAGCGCCGCCAGTACACCATTCCACGCGAGGAGAACGCCTTCGACCGCTACCGGGCGGCGCTGGGCATGGACCCGTCCCAGCCGGCAGCGCGGGAGCGGATTCGGCAACTGGCCCGCATCTATAAATCCCTGGGCGACGCGGCCCTGGCGGCGGAGGAAACGCTCAAGGCCGAGCAGCTTTACCAGCGCTACGCGGCCGTGGCCGCCTACGCCGCTGAGACACTGGGCATGACCGACCTTCAACCGGAGCTTTCCGCCATCCGGGACCGCCTTTCGGCCCTGGGCCGGCAGGGACGCTCCGTGGCGGAGCTGACGCGGCTGGCGACCGACCACGAGCTGGCGGGCCGATACGCCCTGCCCGAGGGGGAAAACGCCCTGTGGGCCTATCGCAAGGTCCTGGCCCTCGAACCGCGCAACAGCCGGGTCCGGGAGCGCATCGACGCCATGCTCAAGATCGTCAAGCTGAAAGGAGACGCGGCCCTGAAGCAGAAGGATTACGCCGACGCCATCGATCTGTACCGCCAGTATCTGGCCATTGAGCCCAGCGCCTCCCACGACCGGGACCCGATCCTGGACATCCAGACCACGGAGGTCCGGGACCGGCTGCGGGCAGCGGAAAATCTGCGGGTTATCGAGGGGCTCAACCGGAACAAGGAGACCTTCTCCAGGGATCTGGCCGCGTACCGGGATCTGCGGGACCGGGAAAACCGGGGCGATCCGGTGGGGCCGGACATCATCGCCGCCCTGACCACCCTCATCCCCCGGCTGCGGGATGTGGAGTCCGCCTATGGAAAACTGTCCGCCAGCCCGGTGGACCTTTCGGAGCCACAGGCGCGGGCGCGGGCCATCCGGGAGGAGCTGGAAAAGGAACTGGCCATACGAAAGGCCAGAAACGATTGAGATTCAAACACCTGGAGAAGCTGGAAAGGCAACTGGCCGTCCGAAAGGCCGGAAACGATTGAGATTGAGATTCAAACAAAGCGAGGATAAAAAGATGAGACGCGGCATTTCAAAGCTTTTACCGATACGGATTCCGGCCCGGATACAGTTCCGGATTTCGGCCCTGTTTCTGGCCCTTCTCCTGACCATGGCCGCCGGCGGCTGCGCCCTGCTGGGGGGGCGAATCTCGCGGACGGACGCCGAGGCCCGCGTGGCCGAGGCCCGGCGCCACCTGGAGATGGCCGGCACCATGGACCTTGAAACCCTGTACCCGGCGGATCACAAGGCCGCGACCGAGACCCTGTCAGCGGCCGAGTCGGCCCTGTCCGGCGGCCGGAACGCCAGGGCCTTGGAGGCGGCGGATGAAAGCGTCGCCGCATCCCGACGGATGCTCACCGATTTTTACCTGAACCACATCGCCCTGCTGGCGGAAAAACTCAAGGAGGAATTGAACCGCAAGACCGCCGATGATCCGGACAATCCCCTCACCGCCCAGATTCCGGAGGTGGAGTCGGTGATCACCGAGGCCAGGGCCGCCAAATCCGGCGGCGGCCAGGTCTCACTGGACCAGGTGATCGCGGACCTGGAGCGGATCATGCGGATCACCTACAGCATCCGGACCACCCTGAACCGCACCCTGGAGTCGGACGTCTCCTTCGACACGGGCCGATACCGGCTTTCGGACAAGGGCCTTTCCGCCATCGACCGGCTGCTCACCAGCGTGATAGCGGACCGGGACGGCTATCTTTCCAGCTTTCCGGGCAAGACCATCGTGACCCGGGTGAAGGTGGTGGGCTATACCGACGCGCTGAATTTCGGCGAAGGCTCCCGGCTGCTGCGGGAGCTGCAAGAGGGCCTCAGCTCGCCGCCGCCCGCCGGCCCGGTTGAGCGCCGCCGCTTTTTCAACAGCCGGCTCTCCGAGCTGCGGGCGGACACCATCGCCGAGTACATCAGGACGACCCTCCGGCGGAACGCGCCTGAAGACCGGTTTGAAATCGACATCCAGAGCGTCGGCAAGGGCGAGGACATCCCGCCGGACGTATCCCCGCCCTACCCCGTTATGGACCCGCGCCGGCGCATCAGCCGGATCTACATTTACACCACCACGCAATAACCGGAGGCCGGACCATGACCACGCGCCAGTTCAAGGATGGGCAGCGCCGCTTCAGATCGCTCGGGACACCGCGCCCGCCAGGGCGGCAGCCTTCCCTCCGACGGCAGCCTTCCTTCCGATGGGCGCCTTCCCTCCGATGGCCGCCTTCCCTCCGACGGGCGGCCGCCGCCCTGGCAGCCGCCGCCGCGGTGGCCGCGGTGGCG
>JAABTE010000015.1 GCA_011390035.1 Desulfobacteraceae bacterium
CACGGCCCTGTCCATCTTCGCCCGGATCGCCGGGGACCGGATCTGCGCCAAAAGCATCGAGGGAACCGTCAATCCGCTCCTTGATCATCCCCTCCATCGACCGGCGGCCGCCTATGTCCTGGCCTGGCTCCGGGTGGCCGGCGGCAACTCGGTGATCCCGCCCTGGGTGCGAAAACGGTTTCCCATCGTTGCGACGGCCTTCAAGGCCATGCGGGACGCGCCCTGCGACGATTCCGGCTGCGCCTATTGCCGCCACACTCATGATCCGGTTGCCCAGCTCCGCAAATACTTCGGCTTCGAAAGCTTCCGAAACCTGCCAAATGGAGCGCCCCTTCAGGCCAGGCTTGTCGCCAGGGGCATGGCAGACGCCCCATTGCTGGGCATTTTACCAACCGGATTCGGCAAATCCCTCTGCTTTCAACTGCCGGCCCTGGTTCGCTATTACCGGCGCGGGCTGCTCACCGTGGTCATATCGCCCCTGCTTAGCCTGATGAAGGACCAGCGGGAAAACCTGCGGCGGGCCACCGGCACCGAGGCGGTGGCCGCCATTTACAGCCTGCTCACCGGGCCGGAGCGGGGCGCGGCCCTGGACGGCGTGCGGATGGGGGATGTGGGGCTGCTATATATCTCGCCGGAACAGCTTCGGAACCATTCGGTGCGGGAGGCACTCAAGCTTCGAGAAATCGGGGCGTGGGTGTTCGACGAGGCCCACTGCCTGTCCAAGTGGGGCCATGACTTCCGGCCCGATTACCTGTATGCGTCGCGCTTCATCCGGGAATTCGCCGATGCCCAGGGAACCGAGATTCCACCCGTTGTCTGCCTCACCGCCACGGCGAAAACCGATGTCATCGCCGAAATCATCCGTCATTTCAAGGACAGCCTGGGCCAGGACCTGATGCTTTTCAAGGGCGGCCATGAGCGGGAGAATCTGCGATTTTCCGTCGAGGAGGTGACGGCGCACGGCAGAAACGAGCGCATCGCCGAGCTGCTGATGGAACGGCTCGGGGCCAATGGCGCCGGCGGCGGCAGCGCCATCGTCTATCGGGCCACGCGGCGCAAGACGGATGAGACCGCTGAATACCTGAAAAACGCGGGCCTGGGCGCGGAAGCCTACCACGCCGGCATGAGCCCGCCGGAAAAGCGGCGGGTCCAGGATGCCTTCTCGGCCGGGGAGATTCCCATTATCTGCGCCACCAACGCCTTTGGCATGGGCATCGACAAGCCGGATGTCCGGCTGGTGATCCACGCCGACATTCCCGGATCGCTGGAAAGTTACCTCCAGGAGGCCGGCCGCGCCGGCCGGGATATGGCGCCGGCCGAGTGCGTGCTGCTCCATGTGCCCGACGACATCGAAACCCAGTTCGGTCTGGCGGCCCTCGGCGAGATCCGGCAGAGGGACATCCAGCAGATCCTGCGGGGCCTGCGGCGCCTGAAGCCGGACCGGAAGGGCGAGACGGTGATCACGGCGGGGGATCTGCTCCGGGACGATGCGGTGAACGTGAGCTTCGAAGATGAGCGGCGGGATGCCGATACAAGGGTGAAGATCGCCGTTTCCTGGCTGGAGCGGGCCGGATTCCTGGAACGCAACGAGAACCGGACGCGGGTGTTTCAGGGGAAGCCGCGCTTTCAATCCATGGATGAGGCCCGCCGGCGTCTGGACCGGCTGGACCTTTCGCCGGCCACACGGGGGGCATGGGAGTCGGTTCTGGAAGCCCTGTTCAACTGCGAGCCGGACGAGGGCGTCAGCGCGGACGAGCTGTTCCGGGATCTTTGCGGAGGAGGAGGAGGAAAGGCGGCGGGGGCGCTGAAGGATTCAAGATCGATCATGGAAACCCTCAACCAGATGGCCGAGGTCGGCCTGATCCGGCAGGGCATTCAGTTTACCGCCTATGTCCGCCCCAAGGGCAAAAACAGCGCCCGAACCCTCATGGGCCACGTCCGGAACACCGAAAAAGCGCTGCTGTCGGTCCTGCGGGAACTGCATCCCGACGATGATCCGGGGCAGAACGCCGAGCAATGGCTCCACCTGGGGCTGCGGGGCCTGGCGCAGCGGCTTCGGGATCGGGGAATCGAAGACGCCAACCCTGAGATCGTCAAAAGCCTGATGCGCTCCCTGGCCCGGGACGGCAGGGGATTGACCGGCGGCCGGCCCAGCATCGATTTCAGGCACAGATACCAGGATCAATGGCGGGTCCGGCTGCGAAAGTCCTGGAATGCCATCGAGGAAATCGCCCGGCGGCGCGAGGCCATCGCATCGATCCTTCTGGATGCCATTGTCGCAAAAGATCGCAGCGGTACCACAGGAGAGATCCTGGTGGAATTCACCTCCGACGAGCTGGCCGAGGCCCTGCGGCGGGATCTGACAATTCATATCGAGCCTGAAAGGATGACCGCCGCCATCGACCGGGGCCTGCTTTTTCTGCATGAGCAACGGGTGATCCTGCTGCAAAAGGGCCTGGCCGTCTTCCGCCAGGCCATGACCATCCGCATCCTGCCGGAGGCCAGGGGCCGGCGATATGCCAGGGGCGATTACGCCGCCCTTGGGCATCATTACGCGCAACGGCGCTTTCAGATTCATGTGATGGCCGAATACGCCCGGCTGGGCCTGGACCGCATTCGGGGTGCCCGGCGGATGGTGGCCGATTATTTTACCCTCAAAACCGACACCTTCATCCGCCGCTTTTTTCCGGACCGGCGAAACCTGCTGGAGATGGCCACCAGCGAAACATCCTTCAAGGCCATCGTGGAGGCCCTGAAAAACCCGGTCCAGGAGGCCATCGTGGCCTCGGACCCGTCGGAAAGCCGGCTGATCCTGGCCGGCCCTGGATCGGGAAAGACAAGGGTGGTGGTTCACCGGTGCGCCTATCTGCTGCGGGTCCGGCGCGTCCCGGCGTCCGCCGTTCTGGTCCTGTGCTTCAACCGGGCAGCGGCCCTGGCCGTCCGAAGCCGCCTTCGGGCGCTGGTGGGGGATGATGCCGCCGGCGTCACCATCCTCACCTATCACGCCCTGGCCATGCGCCTGACCGGAACCTCCATGGCCGCCCGGGCGGAGGCCGCGGCCGAATGCAAATCCTGTTCCAACAGGCCGGAGGCGATGGAGACCCGCGCGAAACAACGGCTGGACGCGGTGATCCGGGACGCCACCGCCCTGCTGAGGGGCGAAAAAGCGCTGCCCGGCATCGCCCCGGACGAGACCCGGGACCGGCTGATGGGCGGCTACGCCCATATCCTGGTGGACGAGTATCAGGACATCGACGGCGATCAGTACGACCTTCTGTCCGCCATGGCGGGCCGGACGCTGAATGACCCGGAGCAGAAGCTTTCCATCCTGGCCGTCGGGGACGACGATCAGTCCATCTACGGGTTCCGCAACGCCAATGTCACCTACATCCGTCGCTTTCAGGCCGATTACGCGGCAAAGGTGGACCATCTGGTGGAAAACTACCGTTCCACCGGCCATATCATCGCGGCCGCCAACAGCCTTATCGCCCTGAACGCCGACCGGATGAAGACCGGCCGGGCCATCCGGGTGAACCGGCTTCGGGCGGCCGAACCGCCCGGCGGCGCATGGAGCCGGATCGACCCGATCCATCGGGGCAAGCCGGGCCGAATCGAGGTGGCGGACCCGGCCGGCCAGGCGGCGGCGCTGGTGGCGGAGATCCGAAGGCTGAAGCAAATCCGGCCGGATCTGGATGAGGCGGATATCGCAGTTCTGGCAAGAAACGGCATGGGCCACGAACCGCTCCGGGCCATCCGGGCGATGCTGGAGAAAAGCGGGATTCCCTTCAGCCTTCCCCTGGATCGGGAGAACGGATTCGCCCTTCACCGGGTTCGGGAGATTGCAGAATTCATCGAGCTGTTATCGGAAATGGGAAAGGCCGTTCACAAGGCATCGGAGCTGATCAACCGGGTGCCCCTGGATCCGGACCCGCGAAATCCCTGGCCGGGCGAGATATTGCGGGCGCTGGAAGACTGGCGGGAGGAGACGGGGGACGCGCCGCTGCCGGTCCGATCAGCCATCGATTTTCTGTATGAGGCGATGGTGGAGCAGCGGCGGGAGCGGCGGCTGGGGCATGGGGTTCACCTGAGTACGGTCCACGGGGCCAAGGGCATGGAGTTCCGGCATGTCTTCATGCTGGACGGAGATTGGCGGGACAGGCTGGGAAAGCCGGAGATGGAAGAGGATCGCCGGCTATTTTATGTGGGGATGACGCGGGCCATGGAGACGCTGACGCTGTTTCGCCGACGGGACTGCCGGAATCCGCATCTGGCGGGAATCGATCCGGATCATGTGATCGATAGGAAGTCCCCCGCTCCGGGCGAGAGATTGGGGGCGCCGCCGCCTTATTATGACGTGCTGGGCCTGGGGCATCTGAACATCGGATACGCGGGGCGTTTTCCGGAAACCGACAGCATCCATTCGGCCCTCCGTCGGCTCAAGGCGGGCGATCCGCTTTATTTCCAGAACGGCGCCCGCGCCATCCGGCTGGCGGGGGCGGATGGGGTGGCGGTGGCCTGCCTGTCCCGAAACGCCCGGGAGGAGTGGCAGGATCGGATAGAGGGCGTGGAGCGAGCGGTAGTTCTGGGGATGGTGCGCCGGTATGCGTCGGACGGAGGGCCTGATTTTCGGGGGCATTGCCGATGCCGGCAATGGGAGGTGCCGATCGTGGAGGTGGTGGGGCGCATGCGGGACATCCCTCAGCAGGGCATGTCCCGCCCCTTGCAAATATTCTGAACGCCTTCCCAGCCGCCCGCCGTATTCATGGCATTCCATAGATCATGCTTTCTTTGAAGATTCAGCCATAGATCCGGCGTGGTTCCCAAAGCCCGCGAAAGCCTCAGCGCCATTTCGGGAGTAACAGCCTTTCTCTCATTTACAATGGCGGATACCGCCTTCCGCGACACGCATAGCGCCTTTGCCAGGCCCGTAATAGTTAAATCCAAAGGATTTAAATACATATTCCGCAATATGCGCCCTGGATGCGCAGGTTTTCTTGTCATCATCATTTCCTAATATTCCGCTATCGGTAAAAAATAATTCCCTCACATTGCGCTTGCCCGTGGTGTCGGGCAGGCGCTTGGCTTCAGTGATAGTTGAGATAATCGATCAAATACGCATCTCCATCCATGAATTTAAAAGTGATCCGCCACGCTCCCGATACCTTGACCGCCCATATATCAGCTTTTCGAGGCTTGAGTGGATGCAGGCCCGACCCTGGAAAATTCACGTCCTCAATAGTTGACGCCGCATCGATTAAATCTAAAATATCGCCAATTTTGTCGGCATGCTTTGCTTGAATACCTTTCATGCTCTCATTATAATAGTATTCTTGAAGTCCCTTGTGCTTAAAAGACCTGATCAATCAGCGAACTCCCTTACAAAAAGCATGAAACACCTCCTTCTTGTGATGCATTATTCCGCTATTGATTTTTTTTGTAACCCCTACGGTTACAATATGCAAGATACCATCAAAGACCTGTGTTGTCAAGATAAAATCCTCGAGAAAACCGCAAGGACAGGATCTTTTAATCATGAGGCGGACAATCGCAAGCATGGATAGAAAGCGAAAGACAAATCGTTTGAAAAGAGCTTGCCATGAAGCGCCGTACATGGAAAAATGGCTTCGGAAGCACAACGCATGAAGAGGCATATCGCATGAAACTGTTCGTCAATTCCGAAACCGGCCCGCTTCAAGCCGTTCTGATGGGTCACATGGATCGATACGAGCCGGGACCGCCCCTCAACAGCGTTCAACGTCATTATTTCGCCAAGGGGCCGCCCCGAAAGGATCTGCTGTTGGCCCAATACGAGGGGCTGGCCGAAACCCTGGCTCGGCATGGTGTTCGGGTTTACCGGTATGATCCCGCCCCGGACAATCTGAACCGGCCCTTTGCCCGGGACGCGGTGGTGGTGATGGGGAGCGCGGCCATTCGCCTGGCCATGAAGAACCGGGCGGGGCCGCTGCTTCCGGCCTTATGGCGGGATCTTTCCCATGAGCCCGTCGAGGTGGATCGGGGCGTTTTGGAAGGCGGGGACATCCTTCAGGATGAGAATGAGGTGTTCGTGGGAATCGGCGAACGCTCGAATTCGGACGGTTTGGCATGGCTGACGGAATGGATGGGAGACCGGCGAAGGGTGACGCCGATCCATCTGGCGCCGGGCATTCTGCATCTGGATGTGGTCTTCAATCCGGTGGGGCGGGACGCGGCCCTGATCTATCCGCCGGGCATCCGGCCGGAATCTCTGGCGGAACTGGAGCGGCGGTATCGGCTGCTGCCGGTGACGGCCGAGGAGCAGTTCGGTCTCGGGGTCAACCTGCTGTCCCTGAGTCCTGAAAAGGTGATTTCCCTGAAGGGCATGGACCGGATCAATCGGCTGCTGGTCGGGGAAGGCATTGAGGTCGTGAGGGTGGTTTATGACGAGGTGGTCAAGCTGGGTGGTGGTTTCCGATGCTCCACCGTGGCGCTGGCGCGGAAACCGTTCTGCCCCCTCTGAAGATTTGACCCTGTATGACCCTGTATGACCCTGTATGACCCTGTACGACTCTGTATGACCCTGTACGACTCTGTATGACTCTGTATGACTCTGCATGACCTGGCATGACCCGGCATGACCCGGCATGACCCGGCATGACCCGGCATGAATCAGTCCGGAACCGGCCTGATGGTGCCGCCGACCCGAGGCGGCTTTCAATCCGGCGGATTTTTTATCACCACCTTGTCGGCCAGCATGCGCTCCAGTTCCGCGCACAGGTTGGTGACCCAGTTTTCGGGGCGCTCGGCCTCCGGCAGAATATCCACAATCGTGTCCAGAAGGCCGGCCCGATGGGCGTCCAGAAGGCTCAGGGCCGCCATGCGCTCAAGATCCGCTTCGCTCAGGCCTCCTGCGGCGATGATCTCCACCGGGCCGGCGGGCAGCAGGCCGATGCCGGGCCGGCGGGTCATCACCGTCAGGATGCCGGATAAATAGCCGTCAGCGCGGGCCGGTGCCAGGGCATCGGCCGCGTCGCCGTAACCCTTTGTGGATTTCAGGGCTTTCATAACGCCCGCCTTCATGGCCGAAAGATAAACGCTCTGGTAATACCCGCCCAGACAGACAACGCCCCGGGCCAGGGCCACCGTGAGAAAACAGGTGAACAGCGACGGGATGATCCTTCCATCGGCCAGCGCCGTCCTCACCGAGGCCGGCGTCAGCGGCAGGGAAAAAGATTCGCCCCGGTCGTCCCGGCCGATCAGGCGCGGATCGCCGGCCGAGGCCGAGGCATCCGTCGGCTGGTCGTCCATGGACCACGATTCCATTGGCAACATCATCTGTGATGGCGACGCCTTCGGCTGCGACACATCCGGCGACAACACATCTGGCCGGTCAGGCCCTCCGGAGTCGCCGAACCCAAGAGGGCGCCCCGATGCCGGACGCAGCGGAATCCGGCGGCCATAACGATCAACCGCCCAGAAAAAAAACGTGCCGGCGCGTCCCGGAACAACGGCATTTTCCGGCCTCCGGCCATCCACGTCGGCGGGGGCCGATAAGCGCCCCAGGTCCCAGCAGCCCTGAACCCCGTCAAGATGGACCATCGCCTTTTCCCTAAGCGCGGGATCGAACAGGAGGCTCGACGCCAGGCTGGACGGATTTAAAAGATCCGTCTCCAGCAGGCGGGCCGCCAGGGTCTCCATCTGCAGGTAAGCCAGTTCCGATGGGGGGCGTTCCGCAAACAGGCGGGCCCAGATCCGCCGGTTGACAATGGCGGCCTGGGTGGCAAAATCGGGGGCGGCCAGCGCCGGCCGGGATCGATAATCCCGGCGGACCAGGTCCGAAACGCATCGGGCCATCCCGGGCCCGAGGACGCCTTCCCGTTCCAGACGCGCCGCCCGCTCTTCCAGCCGGGCAGCCATGGCGGCGTCATAGGGGGGTACACGGCAGGCCATGCTCCGATTGAACCGGCCGGGAAACAGGGGCAGCTTGAGGGGCAGATCCTCCGGCCGATCCACGGCCGCCTGGTACAGCAGTATTCCCCTGGGGTAAGTGAGATTATTCATGGGAATGTTGCCAAAGGAAAAGACCGGCGCCACCGGCATCCGCCTTCCATCGGGCGTCTTGCCCAGGATTAGCAGCAGGGCGCTTTGCAGCGACTGGGCGAAATGCTCCACCCCGATGTGGTTGGCCGTCAGGGCCACCGGATGCTCCCGGAGGGAACGGGCCGCTATTTCGGCCACCGCGTCTCCCCATATGGGCGCCCCCAATGCCCGAACCGCCTCGCACAGATCCGCCGGGTCCTGCAAGGGGTGCGGGATATCGCTTGTGATCTCGGAAAGATAGCCAGAGAGCGACAGATCGCCGCGCCGCCGGAGCGCTTCCCGCGCCGTTGCCATTTTTTCCATCAGGATCCGAAGATACCGATCCACGCCGCCCTCGTCCATCGCACCCCCTATCGCTTGATCAGCGTCACCAGAACCCCATCCCCGTCGGCCAGTTCCAGCGCCTCCGCCAGCGGGTCCGGCCGTCCGCCGGGCCGCCAGGGGTCGAAATCGTATCGTTGCCGGAACATGCCCCGTCGGACCATCAAAAGATTGATGGTGGAAAGCACCCGGCGCAAGGCCGCCGCGTCGCCGCCAAGGATGGCGGCATAAAGGGTCCGAAAAGCCGCCAGCGTCAGGCCCATCTTTTCATCGGGCATGGTGAGCAGCTCCTGGCCGCCGGAGCGGGCGAGCGCCCCCTGGCCGCTGGAGCGGGCGAGCGGCCCATGGCCGCCGGCGCCACCGCCGGCCAGTCTCGGATAGGCGTCATACCCCTTAAGCTCGCCCCCCTGGGATAGCCGAATCCAGGAATGGAGCGCCGGAGACTGGCCGCTGGTGGTGATGAGCAGATCAGGGGCGAAATCGGCCATTACCTTAAGGGCGATGGCCTTGCCCGCGCCCATCCCCTGACACCGTGGCGCCACTGCCCGGGACAGCAGGTAGATGGCGGAATGGGAATGCCCGCCATAAGCCACCGGCCCATGCGCGAAGACCACCGCTCCAAAAAGCGCTCCCCCGGCGTCCCGAAACAGGCCGGCGGTTCGCCGGCATCCGGGCCCCGGCGGCGTGAAAAAATCGCCGACGAAAATGGCCTGATCCGACGGGGAAATTTTCGGAAAGGCCCGAGCATACAGAAGCTCCAGCTCGCCACGCAGACGCTTTGCCCCAGCGGCGCTCATGCGGAGGATATCATCGGTGGGCGCCCATGGCGTCTTTTCAATGGCTGCGGCGTGTTCCCGGGCCATCCGATCCGTCCCGCTCATCACCGGCCCCCTCGCCGGCTCGCCTGGCTTCGGATCATCCATCGGCAGCCGCGATGCGCCGATCACTCCGGGCCACCGCCAGGAAAAGCAGCGTGAGGACAAGGTAGGCCGCGCCAAAGCAGACCACGCTGGTGTTGAACGCGAGGCTGACGGTCAAGGCGCCGAAAATCATCGGCCCGAGAGCCTGACCCATCCGGCTCATGAACCGGAATGCACCCAAGGCCGCGCCCTCGCCAAGCGCTCGGCTGGTTTGCAGCTTCAGCAGATAGGCCGCCTGGGTCACGAAGACAAAGCTCTGGGAGATGCCCAGCAGCGTGACGGCCACCAGGCTGGCCGCCACCCCGGTGAAGAAGTGAAAGGAAAGAAAAGCGGCGCTGCCCACCACCCCGCCGATGACGATGACCATTTTCTTGCTGCCGGACCGGTCCACAAACCGGCTGAAAAAGGGGCCGCCATAGATCATGAAAAAGCCGTAGATCATGAAAATCCGTCCGATATTGGCAGTGGAGACATTCATGTGGTTCAGATAGATCGGGTTGAAATAGTTCAGAAACCCGATCATGGCCATGTTGGCGGGAATGCTGCTGAGAAGGATGATGGCAAACACGTTCCGGTCGGTGACAAAGCGCAGCAGTCGCCTCATCCCCGATGCGCCGGATGATGCTTCCGATGATACGCCGGATGACGCCCCCGTCCCGGCCGACGGCACGGACCTGCCAAAGACATGGCGCATGAAAAGCAGGCTGAAAGGGATGGCGGACAACACGATAACCGCGCCAACCAGGAAGACGGGCCGGTATCCGATGCGATCCACCAGCATGGCGCCCGTGGCGTTGCCGCAGATGATGCCGGCGTAGAGGGCCGCGAACAGGGAGGCGAACCCTCTGGCCTTGTTCCGCTGATCGGTGTGGATGATGATAAAGCCCTGGGCCGCCATGAAAAACAGGCCGTACCCGGTGCCGCTGACGGCCCGAGCGATGATGAAATGCAGGGCGTTGGGGGCCCGCCAGGCGTACAACAGGCCGATGCCGGCCACCAGGACGCCGCCGAAAAACGGATAATGCCATCCCCCCCGATCCGTCCAGGCCCCGGCCAGCAGAAAGGCCGCCCCCGTGAAAAAAACCGACACTGAAACCGGCAGGCTCAACACCAGCTCCCTGGACAGGCCGGCAATAGGCTCATACAGCATTTCCATGTAAAGGGGAACGAAGGAAAGAGACATCTCCACGCCGAACATCAGCAGGAAAATAACGGGCCGCACCAGGGCGTAATCGATCCCGTCCGAATCGATTACGCCCGAACCGCTCCTCTCCGAATCGATCCCGTCCGAACCGCTCCTTTCCGAATCGATACCGTCCGGAACACCCATCCCGTGCCTGGCTTCCGCTCCGCCATCGGCGGTGCGGACCGGCATCGAGCGGGATCGGGCCATGATCTGGGACAGGAAGATCAGCATCTCCACCAGAAAAAAGAGGGTGATGATCAGCACGGTGGCGGCGTCGAGCATCAGGTTCCAATACGCCCCCGTCACCCGCACGGGGTCGGACTGGGCCAGATGCGCCCGAAAGATCCACCCCGACATGGCCAATTGCGAAATGAGCAGCACGGAAAAGATGGCGGCGAACCCCTTCCGGTCCAGGCGCGCCGCCTGTTGATGGGACGGCTGAATCATCGGGGCGAGGAGCAGCGCGATCAGGCCGCAGACGCCCGCCGTCAGGGTCGCGGCACGCACCAGGTGCCGGAACAGGTCCTGCCGGACCGCGTCTATGGAAGCCGCCGGTGCCGCGATGATGACGTCCGGCCGGCGCAGCTTGATGAGGTAATGCCCTTCATGCCGAACGTAGAGCGGTTCCCGCCCCTTTCCATCGCCGGTCCACTTGGCCCGGCGCCATTGCTCCGGACCCGGCAAGTTCGGCGCCGGCAAGTTCGGCGCCGGCAAGTTCGGCGCCGGCGAGGTGGGATCTGCCGGAGAAGGCGCCACCAGGGGCGGCGCCATCATGGGAAAAGGCGCCACCGGGGGCGGCGCCATCATGATCGGGGCCACTGAGGGCGGAGCCCCATGATCCGGAATCGAGGCGGCTCCCTGCTCGGGCAGTTGCAACACAAAGGTGCCGCCGTGGACATCGGACGGACCCGGCGGCGCACACGGGATCACCCCCGCCGATCCCGTCAGGTTCCGCGCCGCCTGGATGCAGGGCATCAGAGCGCTTCTCATCCGGCCGTCCATCAGCCGGTCGAAACTGAGCGCCCCGTTAAACGCCAGGCCCAGGATCATGGCCAGGATGATGGCCGCCAACAGCTTGATTCGGATCTTCGTCATGCCGCTCTGGCCCGCTCGCTGCCGGCTCAGTCCATGGGGGCGAAGGGGGCGGGCTCAAAATTGAAAACACCGGCGAACAGATGCAGCGGCTGACCATACAGGTAATAATCCCGATCCTTTTCCAACACATATAGCTCCGCGTCGGGGCAGGCGTTCCGGCACAAATGTGGCCACACCGGCACCCGACCCCCCCGGAGCATTCCCATTTTCCGGGCGACATGAACACAGGCCAGCGCCCCCGTGCCGCACGCCCAGGTTTCCCGGTTGATGCCGCGCTCGAAGCAACGGTATTCGATCCGCTCTCCCCCTATGGGCACGCGGACGAAATTAACATTCAGGCCATGGGGAAACAGGTACCGGTAGTCCTGGTTGATCGCCATGCCGATCAGGTGGATCAACTGCGCTCCCTTATCGGTCTTGACCTTCGACGATCGGCCAGGGCCGGCGGCCGGCGCGGGAGGGAACAGACCATCGGCGAGCCCCCGCGGCAGGATGCCGGTTTCGACGAAGATGACCAGGTGCGGCTCGCCCGTGTTGATGAGAAAGCCGCTGATCCGCAGCGGCTCGGCGGCCGGGATGGCCTCCAGGTGGTCTTCGATTTCCAGCCCCTCGAGGGCCAGAATATCGCCCCGCCAGGGCCATGCCGCATCGGGCCGAGCCAGCCGGTCGGAAATCTTTCGCGGCCTTCCCATGTTGATCCAGCTTACATTCCGGGCGATGTCTGTCCCCATCCGGATAACCCTGGGGGCGCAGGTGGGGATTTCCGTCATGACGGCCGCCTCGACAATGCCGTACTTCCGATGCAGGTGATGGGCTATGCAGGTGAGCCCATTGCCGCAACTGAAGGCCTCCACGCCGTCCGGCTCGAACATCCGGAAGATGAAATCCACGCCATCGCCGCCGGGCGGGGCCGACCAGTAGCCACGCGCCGCGTTGATCGAATTCAGAACCCCGCGTCCGGTCCGCTGAAGGCACAGCAGATTGTCCGATCCGATGCCGAAATAAGGGTCGGTGGCGGGCCAGGCGAATCGGCTCTTTTCCATCTCGGCAAGACACTCCGTGCGGGTTTCATCCACCAGCACGAACTTATTGCCGCAGAGCACATATTTTTCAAATGAAATGCGCATGCCAAGGACTCGTTATTTCGTGCGGCCGGAAGCGATTCGGGCTTCCGGCCGCAGGATCCGATCATTTTTAATCGCGGTTAGTTGCCGCCGGACGGCTGAATCTCCTGGTAGATCTCATCCGCGATCATCATCAGCCGCATGGGCAGCGAATCAATGATGCCGATCTGCTCGGCCGCCTTAAGATTGATGGCGATCCGGGGCGGAGCCTCGAAAATCTGGGGCAGGGCGCGGGGCTTCGAGCCGTTCAGTATCCTGGCCACCGTCTCAGCGTAAAACTTTCCAATCTGCTCGAATCCGGCATGGGACAAACTCAACAGGATGCCGCTTTTCACCTCGCTGGAACCGGACTGGGAAAAGGTGGGTATTTTATGGGCAATGGCGGAACTGGCCAGGGCGTTGATGCTGTCGGCGTTGACGCCGATCTGCCTGGTGACGTAGATGGCGTCCACGTTCTTTTCGGCCAGCTCCTCGAAGCACTTCAGAACGCTCGCCTGGGCGCTTGCCTTGTCCGTATCGCTTCCCTTTGCGTGGCATGCCAGCACCTCGAATCCATGCTCGGCCGCGGCCGCCTCCACCTGGTCGATAGCGCCGTAGGTTCGCCCATCCGGGCTGTTTTCATAGGCGACGCCGAGGCGCTTGAATCCGATCACATCATGGAAAACCTCCAGTTGATTCTTAAAACGCTTTGGATCGACCCGGGCATGCACATGGTCATAACCGGAATCTTCCGCGGATCGGATGATGCCCGCCCCGATGGGATCAGAGGTCGATATAACCAACGTGGGAACATTGTGGGAATTATCGGCAAGAGCCTGGCCGGCCTTGGTTCCGGCTGCGATGATCAGGTCGATGTCCTTCTTGTTTTTAAGCCGGTCGATGATCTCTGCGGCCATCTTGGACTGAAGATTCTTATCCCAGTTGGCGGTGTAGTGGGCCTCCTTTACGAACACCAGGTAGGGGCTCTTCACCGAATCGGCGAGCCACTGCCACAGCTCGGCGGTCTGAGCCCCCTGCTGGTCTGGAATCGGCCCTTTTTCGATCCAGCCCAGATCCATCAGCCCCTGGACCATGGCCACCAGGGATTTCTGGTAATCAATGTAGGCGCCCCCCTCGTAATAGGCGATTCGCCAGGGTTTGCCATTTTTCATGTCGGGGGCGGTGGCCGCATCGGCGCTCCATGCGGTTGTAGCGGGAACCATGGCCACCGTCAGCAGGAAGCCGAGCAACATTTTAAACAGGTGGGGCTTTTTCATTTTTCCTCCTCTTTACATGTCATTTTCTCTAAACAGCCTGTGATGCGGAAGGTGTGTGAGTTTCATTCCTATACTTATACTTATATAGCAATATATTTTTAAAGGCAAGAAAACATCCGATGTTAATGCGCCAAGACGATATAAAATGGCAAGGCGAGATTGCGATGCGGGCGGGTCTGGATGGCCAGGCAGGATATTTAAAAAAAATAAGGCCACGGAAATTCCGTGGCCTTTGATTTTTTTTGGTAGCGGGGGGCGGATTCGAACCACCGACCTTCGGGTTATGAGCCCGACGAGCTACCAGACTGCTCCACCCCGCATCAACAAAACCTATACTATCGGATATGCCGCCATCTGTCAAGATTTATTTTGATCAGCCCCAAAGATTGTATTTGAGGATGCACCAGATGGCCCGGAAGCCGTCCTTCCAGTTGATCTTTTTCCCCTCCTCGTAGGTGCGGCCGTAATAGGAGATGGGCACCTCATAAATGCGCAGGCGCTTGTTCCGGGCCACCCGGGCGGTCACCTCGGGCTCGAAGCCGAAACGATCCTCCCGCAACGTGAGGCCCTGAATTACCTCTCTTTTGAAGACCTTATAGCAGGTCTCCATGTCCGTCAAGTTCAGATCGGTGAAAACATTGGACATAAGGGTCAGAAAACGGTTGCCCACATAATGCCAGAAGTAAAGCACCCGGTGGGCGCCATGGCCGCCGAAGCGGGAGCCGAAGACCACGTCCGCCTTGCCGGCCAGGATGGGGGCCAGCAGGGTCGGGTATTCGTTCGGGTCGTATTCCAGGTCTGCGTCCTGCACCATCACGATGTCGCCCGCGGCCCCCTCGATGCCCGTGCGGATGGCCCGGCCCTTGCCCCGGTTCTCGGGATGGAGCAGCACCCGGACGCCCGGATAATCGAGATAATCGAGTTCCGCCAGCAGCTCCCGGGTGCCGTCCGTGGAGCCGTCGTCCACCACGATCAGCTCCTTTCTGTGGGGGGTGGCCAGCACCGCCTCGATGGCGGCCACAACGGTCTGTTTTTCATTATAGACCGGCATGATAATGGTCAGCAGGCAGTCCGCGCGCCAGTCTTTCGATACCCGATCCGATTCCATCTCCGCTCCATTTCAATCAAGTGCCAAACCCCGCCGGCCGGGACCGCTCTATTCTCAGCCCGTTCGACGGTCCTTTTCCATCACCTCCCGTATCTTATCGGACAGCCCCTGCAAAGTAAAAGGTTTTTGGATGAATCCGTCGCAGCCCCGCTTTAAAATGGCCGCCGCCTGCCCGTTGAGGCTGTAGCCGCTGGACAGCAGCACCCGGACATTGGGATCGCTTTCCCGCAACTGGTCGAACACCTGGCCGCCGCCGATGCCGGGCATGATCATGTCCAGTATCACCAGATCGATGCGGCCCGGATAGACCCGGAAAAGCTCCAGCGCCCGCTCGCCGCTCCGGGCGGCGAGCACCTGGTATCCGAGGGCGGCGAGCATCTCCCGGCCCACCTCCATCACGCCGGTTTCGTCATCCACCAGAAGGATGACCCCGGCGCCCTTCTCGAGGGGCCGGGCCGGCGGAACCTCTTCCTCCGCGGCCCGACCTCCGGAAAGGGGCAGGTAGATGTTGAAGGTGCTGCCCTTGCCCTGTTCGCTGTAAACCGAGATGGTGCCGCCATGGTTTCGGATGATGCCGTAGGCCGACGCCAGCCCCAGGCCGGTGCCCCGGCCCATCTGCTTTGTGGTGAAAAAGGGCTCGAAGATGCGGGCCTGGGTGGCCTTGTCCATTCCGATGCCGGTGTCCGTGCAGGAGACGCGGACATGGCGGCCCGGCTCGATGCCCTGGGATCGGGCGTAATCCGCGCAAAGCGTCACGCGCTCTGTCCGCAGGAACAGATCCCCTCCCTCGGGCATGGCGTGCCAGGCGTTGATGAAGATGTTGAACAGCACCTGCTCGATCTGGCCCCGGTCCACCTCCACCGCCTCCAGCTCCGGCAGCGGATCGAAATGGATGCGGATCTCCTTGCGGGTTCGGCCGAACAGGCCGGCGGTCTTTCCCAGCAACTTGTTCAGATCCGTCGGCTTGACCTCGTATTTGCCGCCCCGGGCAAAGCCGAGCAACTGGCGGGTCAGCTCCGCGCCGCTGTTGACGTACTGCTCGATTCGCTTGAGCTTGGCGCAATCGGGGTGATCCGGCGTCTTATGGAGCAGCAGCAGGGAGGCGTTGCCCAGGATGCCGGTGAGCAGGTTGTTGAAATCGTGGGCCATGCCGCCGGCCAGGGTGCCCACGGCCTCCATCTTCACCGCCTGCTGAAGCCGGGCCTCCAACTGGCGCTGCTCGGAGATGTCCTTGCAGATGCCCACGATGCTTACCACCGCGCCGGCAGCGTCCATGTTGGGCCCGCAGCTCAGGGTGAACTGGCGCGGCCGCCCCTGCTGGTCGGCCAGTGTCAGGTTCAGATCGCGAACCGTTTCCCGTGCGCCGGCCACCCGCCTGAAGGCGTCGCGGCAGGCGTTGCGCTCGGTTTCGGCCGGAACGAATCGGGTAAAGGCCAGCCCCTCGGCGCCGCCCCGCTCATGCCCCAGAAGCCGCCCGAAGGCGGGATTGACATAGGTGTAGAGGAAATCAAGGTCGAGCATGAAGATGATGTCCGGCGAGCTTTCCGACAGGGAGCGGAACCGGGCCTCGCTGGCGGCGAGATCGCGGACCATGGCGGCCACCCGGGCCGTCATCTGGTTGAAGGCGCGGCTCAGGGCGCCGAGTTCGTCGTGGCGGTTTTCGGGCACCCGGCGGGTGAAGTCGCCGGCGGCGATTTCGACGCTGGCCCGGCTCAGGGCGGCCACCGGCGCGCTCATCTGCCGGGCCAGCGTCAGGGCGGCCAAAAGGGCAAGGGCCAGCAGGATTCCAGCCCAGAAGAGCATGCGATACAGGGCCTGATGGATGCCGCTTTCCATCATGGCCATCAGCTCGATGGCCGCGGCCGTGGCGATCTTCACCGGCACCGCCAGCCCCAGCCGCCAGTCGATGGCCCGCAGGGGATGGTAGGCGATGTATTTTTCCGAACCCTTCAGCGTCACCGCCTCGATGCCCGACCCGCCGATGGCCATCCTCGCCAGGACGGCGTCCAGGGCCGGATCGGCCACGCGGGAAAGATCCATGGTCATGCGCGGCGAATAGTCCGGGCGCTCGGACAGCTCAAGGCGGGCGTGGGGCGGCCCCCCAAGAAACTGCCGCCGCGCGTCCAGCACGAAGGTATAGCCGCCCCGCAGGGGCTGGTGTTGATTGAACTGGGCCACCAGCCGGGTCAGGGACAGGCTGACGCCCACATAGCCGGCGATCACGTCGTCCAGCCAGACCGGGGCCACCGCGTCCACCACCAGCTCGAACCCGTCGGTGAACGGGCTTTCGCGCACCGCGCTCCAGGCGGCGTTCCCGCCGTTCCGGAATCTGCCCGGCGACGGAAACGCCGGATCGATGAGAAAATAAAGTCCCTCGGGAATGATCCGCGCGGGCTGGTTCGGCCGCGTCAGCAGAATGTCTTCGGGGGTGGCGAACCATGCGGCCACCACATG
>JAABTE010000153.1 GCA_011390035.1 Desulfobacteraceae bacterium
TTTCAAGGGGGCGGGTGTAAAGGGGGATTTGTTCCTCAAGGATGCCGCCGGCTGGACAGGCGGCGGTGGGGGAGAGGGCGGAAAAATGCCCGGGAAGGGCTTAGAAGCCGACGATATGATCCGTGAGCACATGGATGCCGTAGAAAAAGGCGACAATCGCCCCCGCTCCCGCCACAAGACTCATAAATATGCCGATTTCCCTGAATATTCTCGTCATCATCCCATATGCCTTTCATGCATTGCAATTGCCGGTGCGGCGCCATCGCTTTGGATCCCGTCGGGTTCAATCGACTATCATCCGCCGTGCTATCAATTAATCACAAAGCATCTTATATGGCAATGCGACAAAAGGCGTATTCGAGGGTAGGTATCGGCGCAATCCGCCCTTCCGCTATTCCATGATCTCCCGCCGGTTGTCCCGGAAATCGACCATGTAAAGCGGCTTTACGTCCAGCTCGGCCAGGTCCTTGTCCCGCAGCGCCCAGAATGTGGCGGGCGCAATGCCGTAGATCCGCAGATACACGCTCCGCCAGCCCTCCGGGGCCCCGTCGGTGGTGGACAGGATGCTGGCCACCCGCGCCCCGTGGCTCCGCAGCCGGTCGGTGACCTTCTTGATGCTGCCGGATTCGTCCCTGGCCAGGATCGCCAGTTGGCAGCCCCGCTTGCCCATGCCGCTTAGGGAGACGATCAGGCGGAAGATGTCCGACTTGGTGATCACGCCCACCACGTCGCCCTTTTCGTTCACCACCGGCGCCCCGGAGATGTCGTTTTGCATCAGGATTTCAGCCGTCTCCTCGATGGTTTGGTCCGAACGGACGGTGATGGGATTTTTGGACATGATCTCCCGGACCTTGATCTTGGACAGGAGATAGATCAGCTCATGGATCTCCAGGGTCGTGGCGTCCGAGGCCGATGCCCGCTTCAGGTCCCGGTCGGTCAGCACCCCCGCAAGGCGCCCCTTGTCCAGGACCGGGAGCATGTGAACCCCGTTTTCCTTGATCTTTTTTATGGCCGCGTCCATGGAATCCTTGGCATCCACCACCACCACCTGCTTGCTCATCCAGTTCTTGACCAGCATGACGCCTCCTTTTGTGTATTACGGCTTCCGAATGATCACCAGCGGCACCGCGCACCGGCGGAACACCTTTTCCGCAGTGGAGCCGAAGATCACCCCAGCCAGGTTGCCCCGCCCCTTGGCGCCCATCACCAGCATGTCCGCCCCCTCGTCCGCCACGGCGGCAATCAGCTCCGCGAAAGGAACGCCGATGCGGAAGGCGATGCGGACGGACAGGTCCCCGCCGCCCACTTCATCGATGATGGCCTCGATCTGCTCGGCGCGGTCCCGCTTTTGATCGGCCACGTATTTTTCCACCGATATGTTGGAGGAAAAGCGCATCACCTTCTCCACGGCGTCTATGTCCCGCTGGTTGATGACGTTGGCCACAACCATCTCCGCGGAAAGATCCTTTGCCATTTCGGCGGCGAACCGCAGGGCCTCGGTGGCGTTTTCCGACAGATCGAAGGCCACCATGATTCTCTTGACGTTCTTCATACCCGGCTCCTTTCTCTCATTATGGCATTAATGCCGGCCCCGGAAAAGCCCTTTCTTCGAAAGGACATAAGGACATTGCTGAATGAAGACGGGGCGGTCCGCCCCATGAACAGCAAGGGACGTGCCAGAGCAAAGCAACGGGCGGGATCAGCCTCTGCCTCTAAATAATAATTTAATTCTATTTTGGCAATTAAAAAAAGTAAATGATTGATTTTACTGGAAATAGACAATCGTAGCTGCAAAAGAGCTAAAATCAGTAAAATCAAACAGTTATGCCTTGAACTACCAAAGTGGAATTAATATAATTGCCAATAATCGGAAAGGTGCCCGTCACGCCCCACGGGCCGGCCGTGTCGGCGATTTTTACATCCTGTAAAGGAAGGTCGCCTTCCACCGGCCGATCCGATTCCCCGGGGCGGGAAATGGCGGGGCGCTTCAGCGGTGCTTGGCCGACAGGATGGGGGTGTTGACCACCAGGGCTGACAGATCGTCCGAGCGGTGGATGTCGAGCTTGAAGGCGTCGTGGTCGATCTCGAAGTACCGGGAAATCACCTCAACGATGTCCCGATGCAGGTTCTCCAGGGTTTCGTCGGAGACCTCGAGCTTGTCGTATATCAAAGCGAATTTCAGGCGCTTCTTGGCCACATCCTTGCTGTCGCTCTTGCCGAGAAATTTCTTCAAGAAACCATTTAACATCGACGGGCCTCCTTATTTCCCGAGACCGAATTTCGTGCCCATCCGCTTCCAGAATTTTCCCTGGGCCCGGGGCACCTCGATGGGCAGATCGGTCCGGCCGTTGACCCGCATGGCGATGCGGAGGAAGGCTGCGCCCGCCTTGGATTCCTTTTGAAGCACCAGCGGATTTCCCGTGTTTGTGGAGACGATGACGTTGTCGTCCATGGGCACAAGACCGATAAGATCCACGGAGAGTACGTCCACGATGTCTTCGTGGCTTAACATGTCGCCCCTTTCCACCATCTCCGGCACAATGCGGTTGACGATCAGCTTGGGCGTGATGGAGCGGGCGTAGAGCAGGCCGATCACCCGGTCCGCGTCCCGCACCGAGGAGACCTCGGGCATGCAGACAACCAGGGCCTCGTCGGCCGCGGCCACCGAGTTTTCAAAGCCCCGCTCGATGCCGGCCGGGCAATCCATCAGGATGTAATCGTACTCTGCCTTGAGGGTTTCGCCGAAGCGGACCATGTCCTCGGGGATCAGCACGTTCTTGTTGTCGCTCTGGGAGGCCGGGATCAGGAACAGGTTGTTGATCCGCCGGTCCTTGATGGCGGCCTGGGCCAGCTTGCACTTGCCCTTGACGGCGTCCACCACGTTGAAGACGATCCGGTTTTCCAGCCCCATGACCACGTCGAGATTCCGCAGCCCGATGTCCATGTCCACCACCGCCACCCGCTTGCCCTCCATGGCCAGCCCGGCGCCGATGGAGGCCGTGGCCGTGGTTTTGCCCACTCCGCCCTTTCCGGACGTTACAACGATTATTTTTCCTTCCAAACCCGCACCTCTGTGTTCTGGTTATGTTGGATCATCTCTGTCCGCCGGGCGCCAGGCCCTTTTCTCCCCTGCCGCACCTTCTCCCCTACCGCACCTCGGGCCAGGGCAGGCGGCCGAAGGGGTTGGCCCGGATGTAGTCCTCAACCACGATGCCCCCCTCTTCCACATGGGCGTACTCCGGAAACGGCCGGGGGGAGGCGGGCAGGCCGGCGGCCATCACCGGCCCGATCTGCACCTGGGTGGGCCGGAAATCCAGGGCCAGCACGATGGACTCAAGGTCGTCCGTCTGGCCGGCCGCAGCCGTGCCGGCCAAAGAGCCCATGATGATGATGTCTCCGCCGGCGGCCACCTCGGCGCCGGGGTTGACATCGCCCAGGATCAGAAGGTGCCTTCGGGCCGTCACCTTCTGGCCGGAGCGCACCCGGCCCGTGAGCATCAGCACGTCGCTGCGGTAATGATGCCAGGACTGGTCCATGTCCCGCTGGCGAAGCCGCTCGTCGGGGCCGTTCTTTCCGCGGCGGGCAATCCTTGCCACCTCGCCCACGCCGAAACTGTCCCGCAGGAAATCGCCCAGCTTGCCCACCAGCGCGTCGCCGCCCTCACCATCGCCGAAGTCCAGCATCACCCGGGCGTTGACCGCAAGGTGCCTCAGCGGGGTGAAAACCCGGGTCAGCTCTTCCTCCAGAACATCGGGGGGCCGGTCCGGATCCAGCATCACGCACAGGCCGTCGCCCATGCCCTTGACGCGCACCGCGTTTTTATCCTGCTGCTCCGCGCTCATCCTCGAAAGTCACTCATGCTCCCATCCTGTTTTCAGCGGGCCCGTTTCCGACAGAAAAAAAATGGCGGAAAAGCCCGAAATCATACATGGCGAAAAAGCCCATAATCATACGATGACGACTGAGTATAGGGAAATTCGGCGACGATGTCAAATGGAACCGTCACCTTGCTTCTCACCGAATTCAGCGGGTTATGCCTCTTCCGTCCGAACGGCCCCCGCCCCGGCCCGCTGATGGATGTGGCAGAAGGGCGATTCCCCGCCGGCGCTCTTCCGGCAACGGGTGCCCTGGGCGGTGATGGCCCGGCAGCGGTCATCGCCCCCGTTCCGGCCCACGGGGATCCCGGCGGCGGGGTCTTCCCCCGCATTCAGGGCGCTTTTTGGGGTGCTTTCCGGGACCGACGGCGCGTCGCCGGTCTTTGCCCTGCCCTCGGCGTATCGATCGTGTAGCACCAGGGGGCCATCGAATATCCGCCCAGACCGAACCAGGCCCATAAGGTATTTGAAGTCCTCGGAAAAGCCCTCCAGCACCGACTCGGGATCGGGAACCAGGGCCGCGTCCGTGGCCAGCCCCACCGTTACATTGCCGTTATAGCTGAAAATGCTGATGCCAAGGCCAACACGGCCGATGCGGGGCACCCAGAACATCATGTTGGCGACGGGCTCGCCGGCGAAATAAAGGGGCTGGCGCGGGCCGGGCACGTTGGTCAGCACCGCGGTGGTCTTGTTGGCGAACAGGGCGGCGGCCCGCCGGGAGATGCCGCTGGGGGAAACCCCCAGGGCGCTTAAGATCTGAAAGCCCACGAAGGCGTCGGGCGAGTGCTTCAGGTTGTCCATGCGGCGCTTGACCTCCCGCAGGCGCAGCACCGGGTCCTCGATGTGGACCGGCAGGGACAGAAAGACCAGGGAAAACTTGTTGCCCAGCTCGAATTCGGTGCCCCGCCGCCGGATGTTCACCGGCACGGAGACCACAAGATCCAGGGTGTTGACCGGATCGGCCCGCTTTTGCAGGTACCGCCGCAGTGCCCCGGTGACCGTGGCGATTAGCACGTCGTTGAGAGTTGCCTCCACCGCCTTTCCCACGGTCTTGACGTTGCCGATGGGGATGGGGTCGGTCCAGGCCACGCACTTTCGCACCCCAAGGTTTCCCCTGAAGGCGTTGCGGGGGTGGGCCGGCAGCATGGCCAGCCGGGCCAGCACGGTGAGCGCGTCTGTGGCCAGCCCGGTGCCCTGGCGGGCCAGCTCCACCAGGTGAAAGGGGTTGGAGACGGCCTCGGTCAGCTCCCTTGAAACCACCTGCCCCAGGCGCCGCGCCCCCTGGGCCGCGCTGCGGAGGCGATGGACGGTTCTGCCCAGGACGGAGGACCGGCGGGCGTTTCCGGCGCCGGCGCGGCAAGCGCCCGCTCCGGCCGCGCCCCGATCCCCGCCGGGTTGGGCGTCTGTCATGGACAGCAGCACATGGATGAGGGCGATGCCGTCCGCGATGCAGTGGTGCAGGCGAAAGAAGATGGCGCATCCGTCTCCATAATTTTCGATCAGGTGGGCCTGCCACAGCGGCTTGGACGGGTCCAGGGGCGTGACCGTCAGGTCCGCCACCATGTCTTGCAGTGCCCGGCGGTCTCCGGGGGCGGGCAGGGCCACCCGGCGCAGGTGGGAGCGAAGATCGAAATGCGGATCAGCCTCCCAGTTGGGCGTTCCCACGCCGGAAATGGGGCGAACGACTCGTTTTTTAAAGCGATCAAAGCACAACAGCCGTTTTTCAATGGTGTCCGCCAGGGCCTTTGGGGAAACCGGCCCGGCAAACTCCATGAAGCCGGTGATTACCATCAGGTTGGTCGGATCATCCATGCACAGCCAGAAGTTGTCCACATTGGCCATCGGTTCCGTCATAATCTTCCTCCCGTGTCCGGTTCAATGCCTTTTTCCCCTTGCCATATCAATACGGCCCTTGAAAAGCAAATGGAAAAATGATTTTAAAATCATCCGGATTCTGATATTGAATCCCCCGTATCGGAGAAAAGCGCATGAAACCGCTTCAAACCTTCCATAAGCTCAGCCCCGAAAAGCGCGAGCGCATCACCGAAGCGGCGGTGGCCGAGTTCGGGGAAAAGGGCTACGCCGGCGCCAGCATCAACGCGCTGGTGGATCGGCTCGGCATCGCCAAGGGGTCCATATTCCAGTATTTCGGCGACAAGAGGGGCCTGTTCCTGTTCGTCTTTCACACCGCCATGGAGCGGGTGAAGGCATACCTGCGATCGGTGCGGGACCAGACTGTTGATCAGGACATCTTCTCACGGCTGCGCGCCACGCTGCTGGCGGGGGTGGCCTTTCTCCACGCCCATCCGGCCATCTACCGGCTTTATATCAAAATCCTCTTTGAATACGACATGCCCCTGCGGGAGCGGCTGCTCCGGTCCCTTCGGGAATACAGCCTCTCGTATCTGCGGGGGCTG
>JAABTE010000154.1 GCA_011390035.1 Desulfobacteraceae bacterium
CGGCAGATACCGCCGCAGGTGCCGCGTGATTAGCTCTATCCGCCGGGGATCGATGCGGTCGTCCAGGCCGGAAAATTCAAGAAACCCGGTGGTCCGCACGGTATCCCGAAACGGCGTAAGCGCCACATAATGGTCCTGCAGGATCACCGGCGTCCTCGGACACCCTTCGGGCCGCTTAAAGGTCATGCTGTATCCCTTGGCCCCCTGGATAGGCGCCTTCATCCCCAGGAACCCCGCCATCATCGGAACATGCGCCCCCGCCGCCAGCACCACCTGCCCGCCGGAAAAATCCCCCC
>JAABTE010000155.1 GCA_011390035.1 Desulfobacteraceae bacterium
CCCCGCATCTGGAAACCATAGACCTCCGCGCCCTCCACGATCCGCGCCCCCATTTGGCGGCAGCCATCCGCCAGCCATCGAACGAACTCCGGAGGATTCAGGCATCCATCCGGCGCGTTTCCCACCGCCCCCACAACCTCCGGCCCGATGGCCGGGTCCATCCCCCGCAGGGTATCGCCATCCATCGCGTGATAGCGGATGTCAAACCCCTTCATCCGCTCCACCTCCGCCCGGCCCTCCTTAAAGGCCGCCTCTGTAAGATACAGATGCAGCAACCCGTCGGGCTTGAACTGATAGGCCCCGCCCGCCTTTTCCGCCCATTTGACGTGCAGCGGGTAGCCGATGGCGTTGAGTTTTTTAAAAATCCCCACCGCCCGCCCGTAATGGTCCGGATTGCAGAACCGGTAAAACCGCCACAGCCACTTTGCCAGCGCCGGGTCCGGCCGGGGCTTGATGGAAAAGGCCCCATCCGTTTTGAAAAGCTGGCGGATGCCGCTGGCCACGATAAAGGGGGTCGGCAGTGGCTCGCAGTGGCTCGGCACGATCAACCCCGCGTTGCCGCCGGAAGCGCCCTCGGTCAGCCGGCCCTTTTCCAGCACGGTCACCCTGGCCCCCTCCTCCGCGGCGAACCAGGCCAGGCAGAGCCCGGCCACGCCGCCGCCGATAATCACAATGTCCGCCGACTTGAGCGTCGATTCCCTCGCCGTCTGGCTCACAGCCTCGCCCCCTCGTCGCACATCCGCCGCTCGAACCAGTTGGCCAGCCGGATCAGCGGATAGCAGATGGAAAAATATAAAATCCCAACCAGCCCAAAGACCATCAGCCCCTCGGGAATGCGCTGCACCGTCAGCCACCCCACACGGGTTACGTCCGTGATGCCGATCACCGACACGATGGCCGAATCCTTTATAATAAGCACGTACTGGCCCACCAGGGGCGGCAGGATCACCCGCATGGCCTGGGGCAGGATGACGCGCCGCATCCGCTGATAGGGCGAAAGCCCCGTGGCCTTTGCAGCCTCCGCCTGGCCCGGCGGCACCGATTCGATGCCGCCGGCCACGATCTCGCATATGTAGGCGCCGGCATACAGGGTGAGGCTGAAGATGGCCGCCACGAAGGCGGTCATCTGGATGCCCCATTCCGGAAAGATGAAAAAGACGATGAAGATCTGCACCAGATAGGGCGTGCCCCGCATGACGTCCACATAAAAGTGGAGCGGATAGCGCAGCCACGCATACCGGCTGGCCCGGGCGATGCCGGCGGCAAAGCCCAAAAGGGTGCCCAGCACAAGGCTGATGCCCGACACCGCGAAGGTCATCCAGAGACCCTTGAGGAAAAAGGGCAGGGTCTGATAAAGCTGATCGAAGTAGAACCGCCACATGCCGCCGCCCCCCTTACGCCCGCCGATGGACCAGCCGCCGCCGCCACCAGGCGGACAGGGACTTTAATACATAATATATCAGCAGGTAGAATACCGCCACGGTCAGAAACCCCTCCGCCGGCATGAACCGCTCCGATGTCATCAACTGGCTGGCCCGGGTCAGCTCGAACACGGAGATGAGCGACAGCAGGGCGCTGTCCTTGACCAGCACGATGGTCTGGCCCAGAAGGGGCGGGATGGTGGCGCCGATGGCCTGGGGCAGGATGATGTGCCGCAGCCGCTGCAGGTAGCTCAGGCCGAAGGCCACGCCCGCCTCGGTCTGCCCCTGGGGGATCGACTGGACGCCGGCCCTCAGGATCTCGGCCATGTAGGCCCCGCTGTTGAGCGACAGGGCCAGGATGCCGGTCTGGTACTCGCTCATTCGCAGCCCAAGGGACGGAAGGCCGAAGTAGAAGAAATAAATCTGCACCAGAAGAGGGGTGGAGCGGATCAGCTCGATATACGCCACCACCGGCGCCGCCAGGGCCCGCCATCCGGAGATGCGCCCCATGCAGGCGGCGATGCCCACGAGCAGTGCCCCGATCAGGCCGACCAGGGAGATCCAGGCCGTGGCCCCCAGCCCCTTTAAAAACAGGGGCAGGTACTCCACAATGACCCGGAAATTAAAGGTTTCAAGCATGATCCGCTCCGCCGGTTATCAGTGATCTTCCTTCCACTTCATGGAGTTGACCCAGTAGTCGATGTTCTCGTTGTACCGGCCGTCCTCGCGGATCCAGCGGAAGAACAGGTTGATCCACTCCTTCAGGTGCTGGTCCTCGGGCCGCACGGCGAAGGCCAGGGGCTGTTTGGACATGCGGATGTCAAGTATCCTGATGGAATCGGGCGGAAAGGAGGCCATCTGACCCCGCACCGCAGACTCGTCGTTCACGCCTACGTCCGCGTGGCCCTGCAGCACCGCGTTGATCAGAAGCGGCCCGCCGCCCTTGTAGGTCTTCTGCTTTGCCTTGGGGATGAAGCGGTTGGCGTCCGCCACGCCCGTGCTGCCCAGCAGCAGGGCCACGGTCACGTTTTCCAGGTTCACGTCCTCTATCGTGGCGTAGGGGGCGTCCTTTTTGGTGAAGATGATGGTGCCGGACTCGTAGAAGGGGTCGGTGAAGGAGACCTTCAGGGCCCGTTTCAGGTTGGCGGTCATGTCCGCAGCCAGCACGTCGGCTTTTTTCGACAGCAGGGCGGGAATCAGGCCGTCCCAGTCGAAGTCGAGGAACTTGATCTCAACGCCCATCTCCTTTGCCATGAGCCGGCATAACTCCACGGAGCTGCCGGTGCGCTCGCCGTTCTTGTCCATAAAGCTGAAGGGAGGGCCCTGGGTCTGCACGGCCACCCGCAGCTCGCCCCGCTGGATTATATCCTCCAGCGTGTCCGCCCAGGCGGCTGCGGTCATGCCCATGAGCAGGACCGCCATGAGCGACGATACCATTCGAAAGCGCCATTTTTTCATGCTGTCTCCTTTTACCGGTGTGGGTTTATGAAGTCGCGCCGGGGCGCGGGTCGGCGTGTTTGTTCCGCTATTTACAGGGCGCGGCCTTGAATTGATCCCAACTGTAATCGTAGCAGGCGTTGCCGGACTTGACGATGGCGCCGTACTCGCCGGCCCGAACGAGGGAAATCGGCTGGGACAGTGTTTGGGCCCTGCCCTTCTGGCCGGTGTTGAATTGCAGTTGCACCACGGTCCAGGCGTTGCCTTTGTTGTAGATTATCACGGGGCCCTTGGAGGTGCCCGCTTCCTGATAGCTTTTCACGCCCGAGTCCACCGTGATCCAGTTGGCGCCCCAGGGGCCGTATCCGGGGCCGCGAACGCTCAAGGTCCCGTTTACAAGCCGGGAAGGCCATGCGGAGTTGCCGTGGCGGCTGTCGGCCAGGGCCGCGGGAACGGCGGCCAGAAACATCAGGGTCAGCATCAGGGTCAGGACGGCAAGCATTTTTTTCATGTCGTTCTCCTTTTTAAACATGGGGCTCTCCTTTAAAGATGAAAGGGCTCGTAAAGATGAAAGGGCTCGGCTCGGATGTTGGGCCCGACCCATAGCAGGTATAATGAAGCGGCCGCCGTGTCAAGTGGCAATGGCTTTTATCAGCGTCAGCAGCGCCGCCGCGTAAAGGGGCCATCCGCCGTTTTCCGTTGCCCACAGCAGCGCCGCGGCCACGATGAGCCCCGCCGTCAGGGTCAGCCATCCCAGCCGGCGAACGGCCCGTTCCAGATCGCCGATGGATCGTTGGGCCTTCGGGGTGAAGTTGATCTGGACCCCCAGCCGGCCCGATTCGGCCTTCTGAAGTACCTGGTCCAGCCGGCCCGGCAGGCCCAGGGCGGCGAGCCCCTCGGACACGGCCGTCTCCCGCCACTGGCTCCGGCGCTGGCGAAGCTCTTCCCGGGCGTAGCGCTCGGCGTGGGGGGTGATACGCTCCCAGGGGTCGAAGTCCGGGTCCAGGCTGGTGGCCATGCCCGACAGGATGCCGATGGCCCGGACCACGAACAGCATGTCCGCCTGGAACTGGAAAGGAGCCGCGTAGATCACGTCCCGGTACCGGCGCAGAAAATGGTGGGCCTCGGCCAGGGCCTGGTCCTTCATCCGGCCCACCGGCGTGCCCCAGAATCGGGCGAAGATCTCCGCGTGCGCCGCCTCCAGCCGGTCCAGGTCGGTTTCCTCCAGCAGGGTGCCGGCCGACACCAGGGCTTTAACGATGCGGCGGGCGTCCTTCAGGCCGACGCCGATGGCGTACTCCCGGATGGCCGACCGGAGCCGGTGGGGAATGGCCACCGCCATGCCGAAATCGACCAGCACCAGTTGAAAGGGACGGCCCGGCGGGTGGGGAACCGGATCGCCCGGCGGGAACGCTGAAACGCCGTCGGCCACCTCCGCGGGCGCGGGCATGGGCCGCACGAAAAGATTGCCCGGATGCGGGTCCACATGGACAAAATGGGTTTCAAACACCTGGCGCATGTAGATGTCCTGGAGACGAGCCGCCACCTCGGCCGGATCGATGCCCGCCGCCCGCAGGGCCGGGATGTCGGCGATCCTGATGTAAGCCACGTTCTCCATGGTCAGGGTGCGGGGTCCGCACAGGGGCGCGTGGGGGCGGGGGACCAGGACGCCGGGCTCATCGGCGAAGTCGGCGGCGAACCGGCGGATGGCGTCGGCCTCGGCCAGAAGATCCAGCTCCCTTCGGGTGACGGTGGAAAACTCGTCCGCCAGCCAGTCCAGGTCCACCCGGTGGCGGATGGGCCGGTACAGCTTCAGCCATCGGCAGACCAGGCGGATGGCCGAAAGATCCGTCTCCACCAGGGTCTCGATGCCCGGCCGCAGGACCTTGACCACCATCTGCTCTCCTGTAATCAGCCGCACCGCGTGGACCTGGGCCAGGGAGGCGGACCCCAGGGGCGTTGTGGAAAAATGGGCGAACAGCTCGGCCGCCGGCCGGCCCATATCCGCCTGGATCCGGGCCAGAACGGCGTCGGTGGGCGCCGGCGGCACCGCGTCCTGAAGGCCGGCCAGCTCGGCGGTTACCGAGGCTGGCAGGATGTCCACCCGGATGGACAGGAACTGGCCCAGCTTGATCAGCACCCCGCCCATTTCAAGGGCCAGGCTTCGGTACCGGCGGGCCAGCCGCCGCCACCGATCATCGGTCGATGGCCTGAGATGCCGCAGCGGGGGCCGGTTGAGCAGAACGTCCCAGAAGATCAGGTGCCAGATCACCCCGGCGAAAAAGCGCCGCACCCGCCGGTGCCGGTCGGGATCTATGGCCGGCGGCGGCCCATCTTTCCGGGCGTCGGGGATCATGGATTGTTGTTGGGGTCCATGGATTAGTGATAGTAATGGATCAGTGATAGTACCAGATGGTCCGGTAATCCTCCGGATCCTCTCCGATATCCTTGAGCCGCCGGAGATATTGATAAAGGGAAACATCCCGGTACACATAGGTGTCCGCCAGGGACAGCTTTTTTTCCCACGGATGGAACTCATACACCCGCCGGCCGTCGGGCATAATGGAGATCACGTCGTGGTGCTGGGAGGCCCGAAGGTAGTTCTTGCCCAGGCCCGGCACGTTAAAGACGATCTCGTCCGTGCGCACGCTGCCGGGCATCAGCCGGGCCTCCTCATGCTGCTCCTGGAGCAGCCGGGCGATGGGCACCCGGTAGTCATCGGTCTCCTCCTTGCCCTTTGTGTTGAATGTGTAGTAGGGCGTCACGCCGATCAGGCGCAGCTTGTGGCGCAGCAGGGAGGCCTCGAATTTGCGGGAGTTGAAAAAGGTGAAGACGAGCTGATTGTAAACGTCGATCCCGTAGCGCCGGAACTTCTGCACCGCCCCCATGGCCTGGGGCGTCAGCTCGTAGGGGTGTTCAAAGTGGGTGACGATGAGTACCTCCCGCCTGCCGGGGATATGAAAATGATTGATGTCCCGCACCAGCTCCTCGGTGATCCGCTGGGGCAGGGTGACGGGGGTGCGGGTGCCGATGCGGATGCGCTCCACATGATCGATCTGGGAGAGGCGGAACAGCAGG
>JAABTE010000156.1 GCA_011390035.1 Desulfobacteraceae bacterium
ACTTTTTTTAAAGAACCTTCAAAAAGATCGAGCGGCCACTATCTTTCACCCGGCCGCCCTCGCGGCCGACCCCCGAGGGGCCGTCCGCGACAACGAGGGGGTTTTTACACGCCTGGCGCTTTTAAGTCAAGCATTATTTTTCAAGCACAAGGCGATGATATTTCTTTTTTCCGGACCGAAGGAGCAACTCACCGTTTTCAAAGTCTTTTTCCGTTATCAGCACTTCCGCTGAATCGACCCGCCGGCCGTTGATATAGCCTCCGCCCTGGGCAATCAGCCGCCGTGCGGCCCCGCCGGAATCGGTCAGACCCGCCTCCAGAAACAGCTTGAATGCCGGCATTCCCCCCTCGGAGAAGCGAGACGCGCCGATTGTGGAAAACGGCACCGCGTCCGCCATGGCTTCCCCGGCGTCCCGGGGCACCTTGCCGGACGGCAGGATATGGGCGGGCACATTGCGGGCGCCGAACATGCTGGCGGCGGCCTTGAAGGCCCCCTCGGCGGCCGCCAAGCCATGGGCCAGGGCCGTTGCCTCGAAGGCCAGGACGATCTTGGCCGCGTTCAGGTCGGTGCCGGACAGATCCCCCACCGCCGCGATCTCCGCCATGGGCAGGAAGGTGTAAAGGGCCAGAAAGCGCCCCACATCCGGGTCGTCCGTGTTGATCCAATACTGATAATAATCGTAGGGCGGGGTCCGCTCGGCGTCCAGCCAGACGGCACCCTGGTGGGTCTTGCCCATCTTGATGCCGGAGCTGGTGGTGATCAGGGGAAAGGTGATGCCGAAGGCGGTTTTCGACCGCATCCGGCGAATCAGATCCACCCCCGCCACGATGTTGCCCCACTGATCCGAGCCGCCCATCTGGATCAGGCAGTCCTGATCGTCGGACAGCTTGAGAAAGTCATAGGCCTGAAGGATCATGTAGTTGAACTCGATAAAGCTCAGGCCCTCCTCGGATTCCAGGCGCATGCGGTAGCTTTCCGCCTTGATCATCCGGTTGACGCTGAAGTGCCGTCCGATGTCCCGCAGCAGAGCGATGTACTTCAGATCCGTTAGCCAGTCCGCGTTGTTTACCATGAGGGCCCTGCCGCCGGAAAAGTCGATGAACCGCTCCAACTGCGACTTGATGCCGGCGGCGTTGGACGCGATGGTCTCCTCGGTGAGCATCCGGCGCATCTCGGTCTTGCCGCTGGGGTCTCCGATCATGCCCGTGCCGCCGCCCACCACCGCGATGGGCCGATGGCCGGCGCGCTGCATGTGGGCAAGGGACATGATGGGCACCAGGTTGCCGATGTGCAGGCTCGACGCCGTTGGGTCGAAACCGATATAGGCGGAGCGGCCCGGCGCCAAAAGGTGCGCCCGCAGCGCCTCGTCATGGGTGGTGTTTTCGATAAATCCGCGTTCCGTCAATACATCCAGCACATTTTCCATGAAAGCTACCTTTATATAAGGGCGTTTTCCGCCGCTATTTATTGGCGAACTCCACCGCCCGCGTCTCCCGGATCACCATCACCTTGATCTGACCCGGAAACGTCAGGGATTCTTCGATCTTCTTGGCGATGTCCTTGCTCATCAGGATCGTCTCCTCGTCGGACACCACCTCGCTTTCCACCATCACCCGCATCTCGCGGCCCGCCTGAATGGCATAGGAATTGGCCACGCCCTTAAAGGAGTTGGCGATCTTCTCCAGATCCTCGAGCCGCTTGATGTAGTTTTCCAAAAGCTCCTTTCGGGCGCCGGGCCGGGCGCCGGAGAGGCTGTCGGCGGCCTGCACCAGAAAGTCATACACCGAGGCCGGCGGCTGGTCCTCGTGGTGGGCGGCGATGGCCTGCACCACCTTGTTGGACTCGCCGTATTTCTTGGCCAGCTTGGAGCCGATGACCGCATGGGGCCCTTCCACCTCGTGGTCGATGGCCTTTCCGATATCGTGCAGCAGCCCCATGCGCTTGGCCAGCTTCTGGTTCAGCCCCAGCTCCGCGGCCATTATGCCGGCCAGAAAGCCCACCTCCACCGAGTGCTGAAGGACATTCTGGGCATAGCTGGTGCGGAATTTGAGACGACCGATGAATTTGATCAGCTCCACGTGGATGCCATGGACGCCCAGATCGAAGGCCGCCTGCTCGCCGGCCTCCTTGATCACCACGTCCACCTCCTGGGTCACCTTCTTGACCACGTCTTCGATGCGGGCCGGGTGAATCCGGCCATCGGAGATCAGACGCATCAGAGACAGGCGGGCCACCTCCCGCCGCACGGGATTGAAGCCCGAAAGAATCACCGCCTCCGGCGTGTCGTCGATGATCAGGTCGATGCCGGTGGACGCCTCCAGGGCCCGGATGTTGCGCCCCTCCCGGCCGATGATCCGTCCCTTCATCTCGTCGTTGGGCAACTGGACCACCGACACGGTGCGCTCGGCCACGAAATCGCCGGCATACCGCTGGATGGCCGTTGCCAGAATCATCTTGGAGCGCTTGTCGGCCTCCTCCTTGGCTTCGTTTTCGATGCGCTTGATGAGCTTGGCGCCCTCGTAGCGGGCGTCATTCTCGATGGCGCGGATCAGCAACTCCTTTGCCTGATCCGCCGTGAGGCCCGATATCCTTTCCAACTGGCTCTTTTGCTCCTCGAGCATTTCGCCGTAGCGCAACTGGGCCTGCTCGATGTCGGCCTCCTTCTTGGCCAGCTTCTTTTCCTGCCGGGCCATCTCCCGCTCCTTGCGGTCGATCTGCTCGATCTTCCGATCCAGGTTCTCCTCCTTCTGGATCAGCCGCCGCTCTTCCTTTTTCAGCTCCGCCCGGGTGTCCCGGGTTTCGGCGTCGAACTCGCTCTTCATCTTAAAAAGCTTGTCCTTGGCCTCCAGTTTGGCCTCCTTCAGCAGGGTCTCGGCCCGCCGGCCGGCGTCCTCCACGATCCGGGCGGCGCTATCCTCGGCGGCGCGAATCTTATCGGAAGACAGCCGGTCCTTTATCCAGTAGGCCACGGCGAAGCCGGCACCGACCCCTATCAATCCGACAAGCAGATTATACTCGTTCATCTCCCTTCTCTCCTCATATCCCTCGGGCGCCATTGCCGGCCGGAGCGCAAGATCCGCCGTCGTTCCGGATTCGAAGCCCGTCTATTAGAAATTCGGCGTGAATTGAAACGGCCTTTCGTTCCGCCGACCCTTTAGGGCCGGCCGGACCCAAAAGTCCGCTTCAATGGTGGTAGCCGCTTGTTTTCACAACCATTCCCCAAGGCGCGGGAGGCCGTCGCACGAGGTCCGCCACATCCAATTGCGGCAGCGCGACGGCATCGAGATGACAGGGCCTGTTATTTTTTTTAAACTAAAACAAAAAGGAGAGTGGCGGGCGGGGCCTTTGGCCCCACTCGCCGGGGAGATTGGGCGTTCGGACTTGCGGAAGGGTAAAATCCCCCGCCATGGTGCCGTGTTGGCAAGGTCTTTGAACCGGAGCGTTCAAAGTGGGCGCCTTATCACCTCTTTAGGCTTTTCTGTGCTAGCAGAACTTGCACACCGAGGCAAGCGAAGGCTCCCTTGGAAAAAAGCGTTGGGACAAAGAGCATCTTCCAATCACGAACACGGCAGGGGACATTTGTTCAATCTGTTGCTTCGACGGTTATTCCATCGCTTCGGCCGCGCCGGTCGGGGGCAATAGCGCCGGCCTCACGTTTTGGGGCCAGCCGTCTGACGGGCGGCCCTCGTGGTTCATTCCGGCGTCCAATCGGGCGCTCAGGCACCCGAATCGCCGGGCGACGCCATCCATGAAGCCCCGCTGGTCTTCCCGGCTTTTAAAAAAGCGGTCCGTAATATTCAGCGCCGCCATCAGCAAAATAACCTGCTGGCTCAACGGCGCGGCCGACTCCTTCGACTGGGAGGCGACCCGTTCGATCTCGTTTGAAACATATTCCGCGATCTCTCTGGCGTTCCTTCCGTCAGCATCCGGCCTGAAGGTGTATGTCCGGCCAAAAAGCTCTATGGAAACATTGGGTTCCAATTGATTATCCGGCGCTTTTCCGAAATTTTCCGCCGCTGATGCCTCAGCCGATCTGGATGGCGCTTCCCAGCCGGGCCATCAGGCTGTCCATCGCCGATCGGATCTGAGACCTTTCTTCCTTGAATCTGTCTTCCGCTTCCGTTTTTCCCTGGAGTTCCCGCTCAAGCCGCTCAATCTCGTTTATGAGCTGTTCGTTATCCGATTCTAGCGATTTACAGCGATTTATAAGCGTCTCTACTTTTTGCTCTATTTCCTCAAACTGCTGCAAAATGCGGTTTTGGTCCAATTTTCACCTCACACGCGTAGGGTCATATTATCGATCATGATGGCCGAAGTCAAGAGCTTTTGGCGATTTCCCCCATAATCGTTTCCACGCGGCGCAGGTCCTCCGGGGAATTGACCCCGAAAAACTCCCCGGTGTCCGGCGCCACCATGGCGCCCACCCGGCGCCCGTCGGCCCGTCCGATGCGCGCGATGTCGGTCAGGTAGAATTCCCCCTGCCGGTTGTCCGTGTCCAGCCGGTCCAGCGCATTTTCCAAAAACGCCTTTTTTACGAAATAGATTCCGGAGTTTATGGTATCAATGCGCCGCTGCTCTTCCGTGGCGTCGGCATGCTCGACGATGGCCATCAGCCCGCCGTCGGCATCCAGCACCACCCGGCCATAGCCAGTCGGGTCCGCCACCGAAACCGCCAGGACCGACAGATCCAGATCCTTTTCATAGTGGGCGTCAATGAAGGCCCGCAAGGTTCCGGTCCGGATAAGGGGAACGTCGCCGCAGAGAATCAGCACGTCCGATGCCGACTCCGGCAACATCGGCATCGCCTGGGCCACGGCGTGGCCGGTGCCGAGCTGTTGCTCCTGGAGGGCGAAGAGGGCCGGATACTCCCGCGTCACCACCTCCCGGACGGTATCCGCCTGGTGGCCAACCACCACCACCACGCTATCCCCGGCGATCCGCCGGGCCGCCTCCACCACATAAAGCACCATGGCCCGGCCCAGAACCTCGTGCAATACCTTGGCGCGGTCCGAGCGCATCCGGGTGCCCAGCCCCGCCGCCAGTATGATCACCGCAAGTTTCGTATCCATAAGCCCACATCCAAATCGATGCCATCCCCGAAATTCCCCCGCGCCGCCTTAAAGCGCGAGCGCGGCTTCATCCGGATCGCCATCGTCCAATAGAAAAGGGGCGGGCCATGGTCCATGGTCCACCCCTTTTTCGGTTTTATAACAATCCACCAAGGGCCGGCGGAAAGCGGCCGGCCAATGGTGCCCGGCCCTTTCCGGCGATCAGGCGGATCTTCCTGACTCGGCCAGCCTCAGTCGATGCATGGCGCGTTCCAGCGCGGCCCGGGCCCTGGCAAAATCGATTTCGTCCTGCTTCAGATCGAGACGCTTCTGGGCCCGCTCCAGGGCGGATCGCGCCCGCTCCAGATCGATATCGCCCCGCCGCTCGGCGGACTCCGCCAGAATCGTGACCTTACTGGGCAGCGCCTCGGCGAACCCGCCGTTGACGAATATGAACCGATCCCTGCCGCCGGCGTCCTTGTATCGGATGGTGCCCATCTTCAGGGTGGTCAAAAACGGCGTGTGACCGATCAGCACGCCGAACTCGCCGAGCGATCCCGGGGCCACCACGATCTGCACGTCTTCGCTAACCACGGACTTGTCCGGGGTGACGACTTCCAGTCGAATGTTTCCAGCCATAATTTATCCCTCGCTCAGATTGCGTTATTCCGCCATCTTCTTGGCTTTTTCAATCGCCTCTTCGATGGTGCCCACCATGTAGAAGGCCCGCTCGGGAATGTCATCATGCTTGCCGTCCACGATCTCCTTGAAGCCCCTGATGGTGTCTTCGATCTTGACGTATTTGCCGGCCATGCCCGTGAAGGTCTCGGCCACATGGAAGGGCTGAGACAGGAACCGCTGAATTCGCCGGGCCCGGGCCACCGTCACCTTGTCCTCGTCGGAAAGCTCTTCCATGCCGAGGATGGCGATGATGTCCTGAAGCTCCTTGTACTTCTGGAGGATCTGCTGCACCTGGCGGGCCGTCTTGTAATGCTCCTCGCCGATGTAGTTGGCGTCCAGGATGCGGGATGTGGAATCGAGAGGGTCCACCGCCGGATAGATGCCCAGCTCCGCGATCTGGCGGGAGAGTACCACGGTGCCGTCAAGGTGGGCAAATGTGGTGGCCGGCGCGGGGTCGGTCAAGTCGTCCGCGGGAACGTACACGCACT
>JAABTE010000157.1 GCA_011390035.1 Desulfobacteraceae bacterium
ATTTAAACCGCCAGATCCTCAGCGGCCCGGATCTTCTGGGGCGGCCCAAGGCCGCGGTGGCGGCCGAGCGGGTGGCCCGGATCAATCCGGCGGTGTCGGCGACGGCCCGGGTGGAATGGCTGACGGCGGAGAACGCCGGCCGCCTGATGAACGGGGCGGACCGGGTGGACGTGGTGGTGGACTGCCTGGATAACCTGGAGGGGCGGTTTGTTCTGGCCGACGCGGCGGCGGCGGCGGGGGCGCCCATGGTGACGGCGGGCGTGGCCGGGGCCGCCGGGTTTGTGGCCACGCTCTTTCCGGGGGATGATCCGGAGCGGATCTACGGCCCCCGGGCGGCCGTGTCGGAACCCCGGGCCGAGGCGGACCTTGGATGCCTGGCCGGCGGGGTGGCCGCCGTTGCAGCCATGGAGGCCTTCGAGGCGGTCAAGACGCTCGTCGGCCGGGGGGCGCTGCTGCGGGACCGGATGCTGGTGGTGGATCTGATGGGCAATTTTATGGAAATCGTGGCGCTTTAGCCTGTGCTGTAACGTATTGACGAATTATGCTTTTTTGCTGAAAATGAGAGGATGACCATGGCCGCCAATCGCATTATCATGCTGGATACGGGCTCATCGCCCACCGAGGAGATCCTGAAGTCGGACGACATCCGGCGCATGGGAATGAAGATCTTTCTGGACGGAAAGACGCTCATCGACGGGGAGGAGATCGACAAGGAAACCTACTACTCCATCATCGAAAAGGCCGGTGATTTCAACACCAGCCCGCCCCTGGTCTGGGAAATCCGGAAGATCTACGAGCGGCTCAAGAGCGAGGGGGCTCGGGAGTTGGTGGGGGTGCATGTGTCCTCGGCCATGTCGAAGCTGATTCCCACTTGCGTCAACGCGGCCAAGCTGGTGTCCGGGCTGGACGTGCGCATCATCGACACGCTGAACATCTCTGCCGGCGCGGGGCTGGTGGCGGAAAAGGTGGTGGATCTGCTGCGCCGGGGCCGGAGCGTGGATCAGGTGGAGGCATTGATGCCGGAGATCCGTGCGTCGGTCCATTTCCAGATCTCCCTTTCCACCCTCAGCTATCTTGTGAAGAACAAGCGCATCGGCCGGGCCCAGGGGCTGGTGGGAAATCTGTTGCGGATGCGGCCCATCCTGGGCATCGACGGCGATGGATACCTGGTGCCCGTGGGCAAGGAGCGGGGCAAGGAGAACCTGATCGAGCGGATCTCGGAAAGCGCCGTCCGGTTTCTGGAAAAGAGGCCCTATAACATCCGGATCTACCTGGAGTACGGCCTGGACCGAAACAAGCGGCAGGTGGAGGCGGTTTACGAGGCCTTCATGAAAAAGTTCAAGGGGCTTGACATCGGCCGGCACGAGGCGCGGCGCAGCCGCCTCTGGCCCACCGTGGCCAACCTGAGCGGCCCGGAGACCTATGGGTTCGCCGTTTACGGGGAAAAACGGCCCATCGAATGAGCGCGGGCCCGGAACAGATACCGGCAGACGGCCGGCTGACGCTGATCACCACCCACATCAACGCCGACTACGACGCCTTTGCCTCCATGCTGGCCGCCCAGAAGCTGTATCCGGAGGCCAAGGTGGTCTTTCCCGGCTCCCACGAGAAAAACCTGCGCAACTTCTTCGTCCAGTCCATGGTCTATCTGTTCAACATGGCGGATCTGCGGGATATCGACTTTTCCGACGTGGGGCGCCTGGTGCTGGTGGACACCAAGCTGCCGGACCGCATCGGAAAGCTGGCCGAGCTGCTGGAGCGGCCGGACGTGGAGATCCACATCTACGATCACCACCCGCCCCTGCCCGAGGATGTCCACGGCGCCTACGAGGTGACGGAGCTGGTGGGCGCCACGGTGTCCATCCTCGCCGGGCTGATCCGGGAGCGTCAGATTCCCCTTACCGAGGACGAGGCCACGGTGATGTGCCTGGGCATCTACGAGGACACCGGAAGCTTCCAATACGGCTCCACCACCGAAAAGGATTTCATCGCGGCGGCCTTTCTGCTTTCCATGGGCGCAAGGCTGGACGTGATCGCCAACATGATGGCGCGCGAAATCAGCGCCGAGCAGCTCGGCCTGCTCAACGACATGCTCCAGTCCGCCATGAATTACACCATCAAGGGCGTTGCCGTCACCGTCACCAGCGTGACCTCGGAAAAATATGTGGAGGAATTCGCCGTTCTGGCCCAGCGGATGATCCAGATGGAGGGCATGGACGCTCTTTTCGCCCTGGCCCGCATGGGCAACAAGATCTATCTGGTGGCCCGCAGCCGCACCTCGGACGTGGACGCCGGCGCCATCGCCCGGGCCATGGGAGGCGGGGGCCATCCCTACGCCGCCGCCGCCACCATCCGGGAAAGGACCCTGGCCCAGGCCGAGCAGCGGCTTCTGGACATCCTGCACAACACCCTGCGCTCCACCAAGCGCGCCCGGGACCTGATGTCATCGCCCCCCATCCGGGTGGCGCCGGACATCACCTGCGAGCAGGCCCGGAGCCTGCTGACAAAGTACAATGTAAACGCCCTGCTGGTGATCGCCCCCGGCGAAAACGGCTCTGACCGGCTGCTGGGATACATCACCCGCCAGATCATCGCAAAGGCCATCTACCTGAAGCTGAACCCGAAGGTGGGCGACTACATGATGACAGAGATGGGCAATGTGGATCCGGATGCCCATCTCACCGAGATACAGGAGAAGATCATCGAAAACAAGCAGCGGGTGCTGCCGGTGATGGAAAACGGCAAGGCCGTGGGCGTGATCACCCGCACGGACCTGCTCAACATCCTGGTGCATGAGAGCCAGTACCAGGGCCGGGACATGCCCGACCCCCACCGGGAGGAGATCAACGCCCGCACCCGCAACATCGTCCGCTTCATGAAGGAGCGGATTGCCGAAAACATTCTGACCCAGCTTGCGGGCATCGGCCGGGCGGGGGCGGAGCTGGGCTACGGGGTGTATGTGGTGGGCGGCTTCGTGCGGGATCTTTTCCTGTACCGGCCCAACGAAGACATCGACATCGTCATCGAGGGCGACGGCATCGCCTTTGCCCGAAAATACGCCGAGATGACGGGCGCCCGCGTCCACTCCCACGAAAAGTTCGGCACGGCGGTGGTGATCTTTCCGGACGGCTTCAAGGTGGACGTGGCCTCGGCCCGCCTGGAACACTACCGCTTCCCGGCGGACCTGCCCTCGGTGGAGATGAGTTCCATCAGGCTGGATCTGTACCGCCGGGATTTCACCATCAACACCCTGGCCATCCAGCTCAACCCCAACCGGTTCGGCACCCTCATCGACTTTTTCTCCGCGCAAAAAGACATCAAGGAGAAGGTGGTCCGCATCCTGCACAACCTGAGCTTCGTGGAAGACCCCACCCGGGTCTATCGTGCCATACGGTTCGAGCAGCGGTTCGGCTTCACCATCGGCAAGCTCACCTCCAGCCTCATCGAGAACGTGGTGAAGATGGATTTCTTCCGCCAGCTCAGCGGCCGCCGCGTCTTCACGGAGCTGCGCCTGATCCTGGAGGAGGAAAACCCGGCCCCCGCCGTGAAACGGCTGGAGGACTACGGGCTGATAAGCATCCTGCACCCCGACCTGGAGCTGGACAGCGAGGGCGTCCGCCTTTTCGAGGCGGTGAAAAAGGTGCTCGACTGGCACCACCTGCTCTACCTGGACGAGCCGTACATGCGCTGGGCCGTCTATTTCGCGGCCCTGGTCAACGGCTGCTCGGCGGAGAGCGCCGAGGCCATCTGCCAGAAGCTGGAGATCGCCCCCCGCCATCGGCCCATCTTCACCCGGGAGCGCTTCGATGCCGGCGAGGCCCTGCTTCACATCCGCCGGAACCTGTCCATGAAAAACAGCGAGCTGCACAAGCGCCTGTCGGTCTTTCGGACGGAAATCATCCTGTTCATGATGGCCCGGGAGCGCAGCGAGCGGGTCCGGAAGGCCATCGCCCATTATTACACCCGGCTGCGGTTCGTGAAAACCTCCGTCACCGGCCGGGACCTGCACAAGATGGGCGTTGCCCCCGGCCCCATCTACAGGGAAGCCCTCCAGGCCACGCTGGACGCCCGGCTCAACGGCCGGCTGAAGACCCGGGAGGACGAACTCCATTTTATCCGCAACTACCTTCCATAAAAAGTGGATCGTCACAGCCGCCGCGGCGGCCGTGATCATGGCAGTGGCCCTGCTGCCCTTCTGGCGGGAAGAGGCGGATCTGGCGCTGGTGGATTGTCGCTACAAGCTGGAATACGAAACCCTGCCGGCCGAGGAGCTGCCCATGCGCGCCCTGGGCGCCTGCCTTTACGATTTTCTGGCCTTCATCGATTCCGCCGAAAGACCGCGGGTCCGGGGCAAGGACGGCCTGATGAAAACGGGCCGGAGCTTTTTGGATGTCCACATGGAACTTTACGCCGAGCGGACCCGCCGCCGGATGGCCCGGGCCCTCCCCCCGCCCCTGCCCTTCACCAGCCGCGAGGCTGACAAAAAGCTGGACCGGGCGTTGCATGCCGAGCGCATCCTGCTCCGCCAGTTTATCGACGAAAGCCGGAAAAAGCGCAGCTATTATGTGGAAAGGCTCGTGGTGGATTTCGATCTGCCCGGCGGGTACGACTTCGAAACCGGCAAATACACCATTCGGGCCGTGATCCGAAGCGACGAGACGGTCCGGGTGTTCCATGGGGAGTGCGAGCTGCGCGTTCCGGAGATGACCCACCTGTTCACCTTCGCCGCCACCGAAGAGGAGGCCCGGCTGATGGCGCTGAAGACCGCCCCGAAACAGATCGTTCTCAAGCGCTATTTCTATCTGGAACCGGGGGCCCAGGGGGTTTATGATACCTCATGGCTATTTGATGAAACGCGAATGGTGGCAACGGCGCTCATCCGGCTTGGGCCGGGGTTTGCCCTGGACCTGGAGCGGGAAATCAAAAAATGGCTGCTGACGGAGCGGCAAGGATGATCGGGGGCCACCGAAACGCATTGAGCGCGTGGAAAGGAAGCGCGTGACATGAAGGGAAAAGATTACCATGAACACCCTTAAGGAAGCAGCTATCGAGACAATCCGGCGATTGCCGGATGAATGCACGGCGGATGACATTTTATATCATGTCAATTTTGTCGCTCAGGTTTTAGAGGGATTGGAAGATGCCGATGCCGGCAGAGTCATTACCACCGAAACGCTCCTCGAGAAAGTGGCGGAATGGTCGAAATAAAATGGACCCAAAAGGCAACGCGGCACCTGAAGGCGATTTATTCATATATTGCAAACGATTCAAAAATTTATGCGAACAGATATGTTCACTCGCTTATCGCATCCACGGATAAGCTGAAATTGATGCCCGAATGCGGCAGAAAGGTGCCCGAATTCGAAAGTCATCCAATTCGCGAGATAATATTTAAAAACCATCGGATTATTTACAGATTCAATCCAGGAAATCTCGATATCGACATATTGGCCGTGATGCATGGCGCGCATGATTTGCTCCGATTATTTGATGAAGAATCCAAAGACTGAGGATAAAACGAGGCCGGCATGGAACAGGCGGGACCCGGACTCGCGAGGAGCCAGGTCCCGCCAACGCATCAGCATCCCGCCAATATCTTAAGGATTCATCTCATAAGCATCCGCCAGCGGATACACCCGCTCCGCCCACACCCGATCGAACCGCGCCTCGTCCGTCACCGGCTTGCGGATCATCCGCATGCACAGCTCCATCTGCTTTTCCGTGGCGCTCGGCTTCTCGTAGATCTGAAGGGCGTATTTTGAAAAATCCCGCACCATGAAGTCAAAAATCCGGTCCAGCAGGTCGTCATCCACCTTTTCCATCCGGGCCTTTTCGATGATGAGCTGGCCATAGGCCACCAGGGTGAACAGCTCGCCGAGGCTCAAAAGAAAATCCATGTCCTTGGCCTGGGCCTTGTCCGGCGTGGCTGTCATCAAAAATTCCTTGAAGACGGCGATCTGCTCCTTGACAACGGCGATGTTGGGCAGATTGATGCTGTCGTAGGCCAGGTTGTAATCGTGGAACCGGATCTTGCCAAGGCCCCGGGTTTCGCCCTGATTGAAAAGGAAATCGTCGTTGGCCGGATCATCCCGGCGGGGGATGTCCGGGAAGCGGTCCGGGTTGAAAAAGTAGTTGGCCATGAACTTGATGATCAGGGCCATGTTCACGTGAACCGTCCCTTCCAGCTTGGGCAGG
>JAABTE010000158.1 GCA_011390035.1 Desulfobacteraceae bacterium
GGAGCTGGCCCGGGATTTCCGGGTGGCCACATCGGGAAAGCCCCGGCTGATCCGCCGGTTCCTGCGGCGCTACCACCTGCTGGAAATGCCCGAGCAGTGGAACCAGATCGCCTTTGACGACCACGTCCACGATGCCGGCACCAAGGGACGAAAGTCGGCCACCCACCTGATAATGGACGCCTGGATCAAGGGCATCCGCCGTCTGCGGGTGATCTATTACAATCACATCCATTCGGTTTCCGCCATGGAGCTGCTTGAGGCGGCCCGGATCATGGGCATGGACGTGCGCATCGGCATCGAGTTTTCCGCCCGGTTCCGGGGGCGGTACGCTCAGATCATCTGGGTGCCCAGGGGGTTTGCCGATTCACAGGATTTTCTCTGTTTTCTGGCCGATCCGCGCATGATGGACCTGATGGCGAGGGGCCGGGCCGCCTCGGCCTACCGGGAAAAGCGGGTGATGGACCTGCTGGAGCGCTTCAACGCGGTTCACCGGCCGGCCATAGAGGCGGCATGCGACATTCGCCTTTCGCCCATCCATCCGGCCGAATTCAAGGTCTTCGTCGGGGCGGGCCAGGCCTCGCTTGTCCATCTGAGCAAGTTCATACACGATCGGGTGGTGGCGGCCATGCGGGAGCGGATGCCGGACCGCTATCGGCGGCTGGCGGAGGTGAAAGACGATGCCGAACGGGACGGGATTTGCCGGGATATGGCCGAGATGGACGCCCTGGAGCCCGAGGACCTGATGGAGCGCTACCTGACCCCAGAGGCCAACCCGGATCTGCCCGATCCGGGCTGCTTCATCGACAGCCCGGACCTGCCCGAGGCCCTGCGCCGAACCCCGGCCGAGTGGGTCCGGGAGCTGGCCGGGGTCCGCGCCACCTTTCGCATCACCCTGAACCTGACGGACCTGGACGCCATCGACGCCCTGGAGATCCTCTACGACTGCGAGGGGGCCATCACCCGCCTTGAGATCTTCAACCTCAAGGACTATCTGAACGGCAAGACCGCTCATCTTCCCGCCATCGACGCCCTGCAGCGCGCCCTGAACAGCGGCAACGTGATCGCTTTAAAGCGCATGATCCTGGAGATGATCGACGGGCTCCAGGCCGCCGCCGGGTCCGATCCGGAGCGGCCCGGGCGCGTGGAGAAGCTGAGCGCCATCCTGCACGACATCGCCCAGCTCAGGACGCTGTACAAGACCACGCCCCTTAAGGCCCGCATCGGGTCCGACTCCACCGGCCAGTCCACCCGCTTTCACGGCATGGGCCTGGCCCTGAAAGAGAGCCTGCCGCCTGCCGCCCGCCGGCGCCTGTCCACAGCCGGAGGCGATGATATCCGGATGGTGATCCCCATGCGGATATCCGCCCAGCGCCGCATCACCTTTCACGCGGAAAATGGCGCCCATCCCCTGACGGCCGCCTTCTGGCGTGTCATGGAGCGGCTACGGATGCCCGAGCGCCTTTACCGCGGCGGCCTGCAGGACTGGCGCGTCCACGAGGACAACGTCCGCCTGGCCGATCCGGGCAACATCGTCACCCTCGGCGGGGTTAGGCCCCGCCACTCCAACGGCCTGCTGGGGCTGCGGGAGTCGAAGGATGCCGGCGGTTTCCGGTTCTCTCTCAAATACATGCGCACGGACCTGCGCAACGGCCTGAAGGTGCTTTTGGGCTTCATTCCGGCCTTTGCCACCTTCTTTTTCAAGTATGACTGGTGGGTGCTGGCCTGGCTGGGGGCGCCCATCTGGTTCGCCATCACCGGGCTGCGCAACATCGTTCAGTCGGTGCTGGGGGGCGGCGGCATGCGGCGCTCGCCCCTTTTGCGGTGGAACGACTACGTCTCCTGGGACCGGCTCACCGACTCGCTGCTGTACACCGGCTTTTCCGTGCCCCTGCTGGATCTGGTGATGAAGACCTGGGTGCTGGACCATGGTTTTGGCATCACCACCGCCACGCACCCCATTTCTCTTTATGCCTTCATGGCGCTGGCCAACGGGATCTACATCTCCGGCCACAACATCTTCCGGGGGCTGCCCCGGTCGGCCGCCTTCTGGAATTTCTTCAGAAGCATCCTGTCCATTCCCATCGCCGTGCTCTTTAACGCCATGGCGGGCGGCATCCTGGCCGCGGCCGGCGTCCCGGGGGTGGACGCCGCGCTTCAGAAATGGGCGGCGGTCATCTCCAAGCTGGCATCCGACTGCGTGGCCGGCATCATAGAGGGCGCCGCGGACCGGCACGCCAACATCGGCAAAAGGCTCCGGGACTACGAGCGCAAGATCCGCCAGCTCTTCGACATCCACGCCCAACTGGAGCTGATGTTTCCGGAAAAGGACGTGCTGGAGCTGCTCAACGCCCCCATGAAGATCCACAATTCCCGCAACGCCGAGGCCCTGGATCTTGAAAAGATCATCATCATAAACGCGCTGGACATGCTCTATTTCTGGATGTACCAGCCCCGGTCCCACAGCGCCCTGCGCCAGACGATGGCGGGCCTGTCGGCCGAGGAGCGGCGCATCTTCGTCCGCACCCAGACCATCCTGCTGCGCCACCGGGAGATCAGCCTGCTGATGGTCAACGGCATCATCGGCGCCAACTTTGTCAAGGCCCTGGCCTTTTACCTGGACCGAACCCCCGCCTACCTTGCCGCCATCGGCCGCATCGACGCGACCCTGCCCCCGGTCGATGCGGAATCCGGCCCCGCCATGGTTCCCGCGCCCAAAAAAAGATTTGACAACACTTGCCAATCGGGTTATCAATAATGTTTTTTTATATTTTACGAAAGCGCAAGGTGCGAGAGGGAAGCGAATCGCGATGAATGAAGCGGGCAGGTGCGACATAAAGCTCGATTTTGAAAAGACCGGCGGCCTGTTGCCGGCCATCGTTCAGGACCATGAAACCGGTGAGGTACTCATGGTCGGCTTCATGAACGAGACGGCCTGGAGCGAGACGCTGAAAACCGGCATGGCCACCTTCTTCAGCCGGAGCCGAAAGGAGCTGTGGGTGAAGGGCAAGACCTCCGGCAATGTTCAGATGGTGCGGGAGATCCGCGTCGACTGCGACCTGGACACGGTGCTGCTGAAGGTGGAGCAGAAGGGCGGGGCCGCGTGCCACACGGGCCATCGAAGCTGTTTTTATCAGAAGGTGGAATCGGACGGGTCGGTCACGGTGGCGGGCACGCCCCTGTTCGATCCTAAGGAGGTATATAAATAGGATTATGGCGGAACTTTCCAAGCTGAAGCTGGGCATCCCGAAAGGGAGCCTGCAAAACGCCACCATCGCGCTGTTCAAGCGATCGGGGTGGAAGATAAACGTCAACGGCAGAAGCTATTTTCCCGAGATCGACGATGATGCCATCGAGTGCGCCATCTGCCGGGCGCAGGAGATGTCCCGCTATGTGGAGCAGGGCACCCTGGACGCCGGCCTCACCGGCCGGGACTGGATCGCCGAGAACCGCTCGGACGTGCATATGGTGACGGATCTTGTCTATTCCAAGGTCAGCTCCCGGCCGGCCCGCTGGGTGCTGGCGGTGCCCTACGGATCGGGCATCGAAACACTGGAGGATCTTGCGGGGAAAAAGATCTCCACCGAGCTGGTGGAATACACCCGGTCCTACTTCGCCGAGCGAAATATCCCGGTGGACGTGGAGTTTTCCTGGGGGGCCACGGAGGCCAAGGTGGTCTCGGGCCTGGCCGACGCCATTGTGGAGGTGACCGAAACCGAGAGTACCATCCGGGCCCACGGCCTCCGAATCATCCACGAGCTGATGCAAACCAACACCCAGCTCATCGCCAACCGCGTCGCATGGACGGACCCGGTAAAGCGCGATAAGATCGAGCAGATCGCCCTGCTGCTCAAAGGCGCCCTGGTGGCCGAGCGGCTGGTGGGCCTGAAGATGAACGCGCCGGGGGAAAGCCTGGAGCGGATCGTCTCCCTGCTGCCCAGCCTCAACGCCCCCACCATCGCCTCCCTGTACCAGTCGGACTGGTTCTCGGTGGAGACGGTGGTGGACGTGGGCGTGGTGCGGGACCTGATCCCCCGGCTGCTGAAAAACGGCGCCCAGGGCATCATCGAATACCCGCTGAACAAGGTGGTTTAGACAAACCGAATCAGCTCCCGGGGAGATCCCAAGGAGATATAATGATAGCGAGCAGACTGAAGGAGATCACCTCGTTCATCGTCATGGACGTGCTGGAAAAGGCCCATGAGATGGAACGAAAGGGCATCCACGTCATCCACCTGGAGGTGGGCGAGCCCGACTTCGACACCCCGGCCTGCGTCAAGGCCGCCGCCTGCAAGGCCCTGGACGAGGGGCACACCCACTACACCCACTCCATGGGCCTGGTGGAGCTGCGGGAGGCCATCTGCGAGCATTACGAGGCCACCTACGGCGTGTCCATCCATCCGGACCGGGTGGTGGTCACCTCCGGCACGTCGCCGGCCATGTTCACCCTGTTCGCCGTGATGGTGGAGCCGGGCGACGAGGTGATCATCTCCGACCCCCACTACGCCTGCTACCCCAACTTCATCAAGTTCATGGGCGGCATTCCGGTGCGGGTGAAGATCCACGAGGAGGACGGCTTCCAGTTCCGGGCCCGGGCCATCGCAGAGGCCATCACCCCCCGCACCCGGGCCATCTTCATCAACTCGCCGTCCAACCCCACGGGCAACCTTTTGAGCCCGGAGCGGATGAAGGCCATCGCCAAACTGTCGCCCCACATCATCTCCGACGAGATCTATCACGGGCTGGTTTACGAGGGCAAGGAACACACCATCCTGGAGTTCCGGGACGACGCCTTTGTTTTCAACGGTTTTTCCAAGCTCCACGCCATGACCGGCCTGCGCCTTGGCTACCTGATCGCCCCGGCCGAGTACATCGTGGAGATCCGGAAGATCCAGCAGAACTTTTTCATCTCCCCCAACTCCATGGTGCAGCGGGCCGGCATCGCGGCGCTCAGGGAGGCCGGCCCGGATATCGCGCGGATGAAGGAGATCTACAACCAGCGGCGCAAGTACATGATCGAGCGCCTGAGGAACATGGGCTTTGGCATCACCGTGGAGCCCACGGGCGCCTTTTACGTCTTTGTCAACGCCAGGCACCTGTCTCCGGATTCCTACAAGCTGGCCTTCGACATCCTGGAAAAGGCCCATGTGGGCGTGACGCCGGGCATCGATTTCGGCCCCAACGGCGAAGGGTACATCCGGTTTTCCTACGCCAGCTCCATGGAGAACATCAAGGAGGGGATGGACCGGATCGAGCGCTATCTCCAGCAGCGGCGGGGATAGGTGATAAATGAAAGATCCGTTTCGACAAAGCGCCGGCGCATCATGAACATTCGGGACGCACAGTTTATCACCAGCGCGGCCGACGGCGGCGGATACCCGCCGCCGGGCCTGCCGGAGATCGCCTTCGCCGGCCGCTCCAACGTGGGCAAATCTTCCCTGATCAACACCCTGGTCAACCGGAAGCGCCTGGTAAAGACCAGCAACACCCCCGGCCGCACCCAGCTCATCAATTTCTTTTCCGTCAATGACGCCATGGTGCTGGTGGACCTGCCCGGCTACGGCTACGCCAAGGTGCCGGAGGCGGTGCGCCGCAAGTGGGGGCCCATGATCACCGCCTATCTGTCCGACCGGGAAACCCTCCGGGGCGTGGTGCTTATCCTGGATATCCGGCGCATCCCCACCACCGAGGACAGGGAGATGCTCTCCTGGCTGATCCATGGCGGCCTTCCCCTGCTGCCGGTGCTAACCAAGGCGGACAAGCTTTCCAAAACCCAGGCCATGCGCCAGCGAAAGGCCATCGCCGAGGCGATTTCGCTGCCGGCGGACGATTTCACGCTGTTTTCGGCCAAGACGCGGCTGGGGCGGGAGCAGGTGTGGGAATCCATCGGGGCGCTGCTGACGGAAGGGGATTGATATTGTAATGAAACCACAAGGATTCAGTCTGGATACACCATCCGCCGATTTCCGATCCGGGTTCGTGGCCATCGCCGGCCCCCCCAACGTGGGCAAGTCCACCCTGCTCAACCGCCTGCTGGGGGAAAAGATCTCCATCACCTCCAAAAAGGCCCAGACCACCCGCAACCGCATCCTGGGCGTTCTGCACCGGCCGGCCTCCCAGATGGTCTTCATCG
>JAABTE010000159.1 GCA_011390035.1 Desulfobacteraceae bacterium
TCAGGGGGAAGGCGTGGATTTCTAGGGGGAGGGTGGTCGGGGGTGGTGTGGGGTTGGCGGTGGTGGTTGGGTGGACCAAGTGGACTGAGTGGACAGAGCGGACGGAGTGGACCGGGGGGGCAGAGGGGGTCGGGTTGGCTAGGGGTACCATGGTTTCGCCGTCGGGGCCCAGGGGGCGGGGGGGGCGCCAGAGGGCTTCGGGCAGGGCTTGCTCGGCGGGGTGGCCGAGTATGGATGCCGGGTTCAGCTTCAGAATGGCGGCGGCGGCGGCGTTGAAGGCTACGATGCGGCCGGCGTCGTCCGTGGCGGCAAGGCCGATGGGCATGTTGGCCACCACCTTGTCCGAGAAGGCCTGGACGCGGGAGAGGCTTCGCCGGGCGGCCCGGTAATTGGCGGCCAGGAAGAGCAGCAGTATGCCGGCAAAGCCCATCAGCAGGAAAAGGGCGCCCATGATCACGGTGTGGCGGTGGTCGGCGCCTCGGGCGGCCTCCATGGCGCTCATGTCAAGGCCAACGAAGATGCAGCGGCGGCTGTTCGGTGGCGGGGGGGGAGCTGTTTCCGGTTGATTGCGCCAATCGGGGTCGTCCCATCGGTTCCGGCCCCAGCCGGGCCGGTGGCCCTCCGGCATATGGCCATTGCGGTCGCGCCAGGGCGGGGCGGTGGGGGCGAAGCGGCGGAAGACCTCGAAGGACCGGCCGTCCTCCGGGGCCGGGACGATCCGCCAGCCTATGGCGGCGCTATCGGAGATGGAGGGAAAATCCAGGCTCGTGTCGTATTGCCCGTCGATGCGCTCCGGATCGCTGTGGGCCAGTATGCGGCCGTTTTCATCCGTGACGGCCAGATAGGCGATGTCCGGCTGCTGGGCCGTTTCCGTCAGCAGGCGCTGAAGCCGGAACCCGCCGCCCCGTTGCATTCCCATCATTCCCATCATGCCGGTGCGGGTGCCGGCTTCGAAGGAGCGGATCAGGGCGGCGCCCTTTTCCGTCATCAGGCGCACGCTGTTTTCCTTCTGAATATTGATGTTCTGAAGGGTCATCAGGGCGAAGACGGGCAATAACACGGCCAGGGCGCCGATGAAGATCCAGGGCGGCACCCCGGCCCAGAAGCGGCCGCTGTAAAGCGGGCCGCTCATGCGGCCGCGAGGGCGGCGTCCAGGTCCGCGATGATGTCGTCTGCGTCTTCGATGCCCACCGACAGCCGCACCAGCCCCTCGGCGATGCCCGTTGCGGCCCGCTCCTGTGGCGTATAGGTGGCGTGGGTCATGGAGGCCGGGTGCTGAATCAGGGTTTCGCAGTCCCCCAGGCTCACGGCCAGGATGCACAGGCGCAAGTTGTTCATCACGGCCTTGCCGCCGGCAAGGCCGCCCTTGACCTCGAAGGCCATCATGCCGCCGAACTTTTTCATCTGCCTGGCCGCCAGGGCGTGACCGGGATGGCCCGGCAGGCCGGGGTAGTGGACCCGGTCCACCTTGGGATGGGCGTCGAGCCAGCGGGCGATCTTCATGGCGCTGTCGCAGTGGCGCTCCATGCGCAGGGCCAGGGTCTTGACTCCCCGCAGAAACAGCCAGGCGTTGAAGGGGCTCATCGCCGGCCCGAAGTGGTGGGAGTGATGCTCCCGGATGCGGCCCATCATCTCAGCGGTTCCCACAATCACCCCTCCTATGATGTCGCCGTGGCCGCCGATGTATTTGGTGGCGGAATGGACCACGATGTCGGCCCCCAGGGCCAGGGGCGATTGCAGCCAGGGCGAGGCGAAGGTGTTGTCCACCACCAGGGGCAGGCCGTGGGCTTTTGCCACCTGGGCCCACATGGCGATGTCCAGCACGTCCAGGGTGGGGTTGGCCGGCGTTTCCATGTACAGCAGTCGGGTGTTCGAATCGATCAGGGACGCCACCTGGGCCTCGGCGCGACAGTCGGCCGGCCGCAGGAAGCGGGGGGCCACGCCCATGCGCCGAAGATGATGGTTGAAGAGCGAATAGGTGCCGCCGTAAAGGGTGGCGCAGGAGACGATGTTGTCCCCCGGCTGCGTCAGGGGCAGGGCCACCGATGCGATGGCCGCCATGCCGGAGGCGGTGGCGATGGCGTCCTCGCCGCCTTCCAGCAGGGCCATTTTTTTCTGGAAAAGATCCACGGTGGGGTTGCCGATGCGGGTATAAACAAATCCCTCGGCGGCGCCGCTGAAGATGGCGGCGCCGTGGTCGGCGTCATTGAACCGATATGTGGCGGTCATGTGGATGGGGGGCACCAGATCCAGGGAGGTCACGTGATCGGCGTGAGCGCCGTGGACGATGAGGGTTTCCTTTGCCAGAGGCTTCATGTGGCATCCTTTCGGGTAGGGTCGGGCCGAGTCGGATCGGGTCCGGCCGGGCCGGTCGGGCCGGTCGGGTCGGCCGTTTGTATTCACGGATTGGTTCCGGCGCCGGTTTTTTGGGCGGATCGGTCTCCGATGGTTGACGATTCCTTCCATAGACTATATAAAATTTGAAGGAGATTTGGCAACATGTAAAAAAAGGAGGCGCGGATGGAAGAAGGCGGCCTGAGCCCCGTGGGCATGGAGATCGAGGCGGTGTTTCGAAAAATCGGCGGTTTCGGATGGAAGGAGGCCGAGACCTGGGCCGGCTTCTGCGACGCCGTGGGCATGGACCCCATGCCCTTTTTGCGGGTGATGATTGAAAGCGTCTGCCCGGTGAGCTGCTGCAGGGGCGCCGGCGGGGTTCCTTCCCGGTCCTCCTCCCCGGAGCTGTGGGTGGCGTTAAACGGCGGCAAGACCGAGCTGAAGCTGGTGGAGCCGAAGTAGCCTAAAAGCCGAAGTCCTCGTCCGGCAGCCCGTAGGCCCGCTGCCGGGCCCGGGCCGCCGCGGCAAGGGGCCCAACCTTTTCGTCCACATAGTCATAGACCAGTGCCCGCTCCTTTCCGGGGGCGGGCCGCAGGATGCGCCCCAGGTACTGGATCAGCCTTCCCCGGAACCGGATGGGCGTTGCGATGAACAGGGTGGACAGGTGCCGGCTGTCAAACCCCTCGCCGATGAGCTGGCCCGTGGCCAGCAGCACCCGGATCTTCCCCTCCCCGAGGGCCGCCAGCACCTCCCGCCTGCGGGCGGCCGGCAGATCGCCCGTGAGCCGCTCGGCCTCCAATCCGTGGGCCAGCTTCAGGATCGCCTTCAGGTTCTCGCAGTGTTGCCGTCGATCCGAGAGCAAAAGGATCACGCCCTCACCCCGGGTCTTTTCAGCCTCCATGGCCACGTCCGCCGCGATTAGCCGGTTGCGCTGATCGTCCCGGGTCAGCTCCGAGAGCATCTTGCTGTATTGGGTGGTGGGGTCGAAGTGGGGGATGAAGCCGGTGGGCCGGAAGATCACCTCTGCTTCCAGCAGGCGGCCGTTTTCAACCAGGCCGTCGGCTTCCACCCGGTGGTGGATGTCGCCCAGGTGCCAGTGGATGATCCGCTCCAGGCCGTCCCGGCGGTAGGGGGTGGCGGTGAGGCCGAGCATGTGCCGGGCGTCGAAGGCGGCGGCCGCCTCGGTGAAGGTGCGGCTGGGGATGCGGTGGCATTCATCCACGATGAGATGGCCCGTGGTGGCCGAGACCGTGTCGGCGCATTTGTAAAGCGACTGGATCAGGGCCACAGTGATGGGGCGGCCAAGGTCCATCCGGCCGCCGCCGATCCGGCCCACCTCCGCCTCATCAATGCCCAGAAAGGCGCTGATCCGCTCCGCCCACTGATCCGCCAGCTCCCGGGTGTGGACCACCACCAGCGCCGGCTGGGCGCGCCGGGCCACCAGGGCCAGGGCCATCACCGTCTTGCCCGCGCCCGTGGGGGCCTGAAGCACCCCGAACTCCCGGCTCGCCATGGCGTCCACCGCCTGTTGCTGAAACGGCTCCAGATGGCCCGCGAACGCGAAGTTTACCGGCGCCAGGCGCCGGCGCCGGTCCGTCAAATCGTAATCCACACCCGCCCGCTTCAGCCACACCATGGCCATCCGAACGCAACCCCGGGGGATGGCCAGGCCGCCTTCGTCTGTTTCAAATTCGTCCGTTTCAAAATAGAATTTGAGGTATTTGGGCGTTTTCTGGTTGAACCGGCCCAGGCGCTCGTTTTCCGTCCATTTCGGGTTCTGGAACCGCAGCGTTTCCTTCAGGAAGGCGGACAGCTCCGGGGGCGGGTTGCGCAGGCGGAGGCGGTTTTTGAGGATCAGCTCGGTTCGCCCCATGGATCAGGTGGGCAGCAGGTCGTAAAAATAGGTCATGGCGTCCGAGCGGGTCATGATGCCGATGAGCCGCTCGTTTTCCACCACGGGCAGGCGGCCGATGTCGTGGCGCACCATCAGCCGGGCCGCCTGCATGGGGCTCTTGGACGGATCGATGGTGACCACGCTTCGGCTCATGTAGGCCTTCACCGGCGCGTCGAGCTGGGCGTCCTTGCGCAGCTTCCGAAAGTCCCGGCGGGAGATGACGCCCTGGATTTTCCCGTCACCGTCCACCACGGGCAGGCCGGTGCAGCCTTTTTCCCGAAGAAGCATGGCCACCTCCCGCATGGGCGTTTCCGGCGGGATGGTGTCCACCGGAAAGGACATCAGATCCCCCACGCGCACCGAGGCCTGGCCGTTGCCGCGCACCAGGTCCAGCAGCATCTCGGTGATGGAATCGGGGTTGACCGACTTGAGCAGGGCCGAGCCGGCGCCGGGATGGCCGCCGCCGCCAAGGTTGCGCATGATGGCGCCCATGTCCAGCGCGTCGATGCCGCTGCGGCCGATGACGATGCACCGGTCGTCCGGCGTGGTGAAGATGCCGAAGGCCGCGTCCACGTTCATGATCTGCCGGTACATGTGGACCACCACCGACAGGCTGTTCACATGTCCGCTGATGGCCTGGCGGCTGACGCTCACGGTGTAGCCGCTCACAAAAAGCCGCTCGGCCCCCTGGAGCATGTTGAACAGGATCTCCTTCTGACGCTCCCCGTAGGCGGGCCGAAGCAGGTTGCCCACGATGTTCAGGTCAGCCTCGTGTTCCAGCAGGAAGGCGGCGGCCCGGGCGTCCTCGGCCGTGGTGGAGGGGAACATCAGGCTGCCGGTGTCTTCATACAGCCCTGCCAGAAACAAGGTGGCGTGCATGGGGCTGAAGGGGATCTCGGCCTCGGCCAGCCGCTGGATCATAAGGGTGATGGTGGCTCCCATGGGCCGGACGCAGGACCAGCGGGCCTCGATGTCCCCCTCGATGAGGTGGTGATCCCACAGGATGACGTCCATGTCGGTGCGGCCGCGCAGTGAGCGGATGCGGCCCAGCCGGCTCCACTGGTTCACGTCCACCACGATCAGGCGGCGAACGCCGTCCGGGGGGATCTCGTCCCAGGTGAGGGTTTCGAAAACGTCCTTGTGGATGGACAGAAAGGCGCGGACGTTGGGGTTAACGGCCCTTGGCAGCACCACCACTGCTCCGGGGTAGAGCAGGGTGGCGCAGACCGAGGATGCCAGGGCGTCGAAATCGGTGTTTCGGTGGGTGGTGACAACCTGTTCCATGATCTCTCCGGTTGGGGGTTTGCCGGTTGGTCGATGGGGCCCCGGGGGGGGCGATGTTATATCAGGGGCGACCCCATGCCGTCATGGGGGATGCCATGTCAGGGTTTGGCGGGCTCTTCCAGCTCTCCTTCGGCGTCGATCACCTCGTCGTCCGGCCGCCAGGCGACCATGGGCCGGGGCTCGGCGTCCGGGTCCGCCCGGTGTTCGAGGGCGAGCTGCTGCTTGTACTGGTATTCCAGCTTGATGCGGTACTTGCTCATTTCCGTCTGATTGTCGATGGCCTTTTTGGCCAGCAGAAAGCGAAGATAAATGATCCAGATGAAGATGCCCATTCCCACGGCCGCCGCGGTGATGAAGACCCACTTGTAGCGGCCCAGCGTATCGATGCCCACCTGGCCCAGGTAGGCCACCACGTTGGGGATCACCCAGTAGGCCAGCACGCCTATGAGCAGCAGGAACCCGATGGTGAAGATGTTGAATCCGGACACGGCAGCCACCACCTTTTCCAGGCTGGAGGCGTCCGTGCCCGGATCCATTCCGGATCCGTTTTCCGCCCCCTTGCC
>JAABTE010000160.1 GCA_011390035.1 Desulfobacteraceae bacterium
AGGGAGCGGCCGAAAAGGATGATGCGGTCGGCGTCCACGTCCGGCCGGGCTGCGAGATGATCATACGCGGCCACGAAAGTCCCGGCGATGGCCGACTGGGAGGGGGCGCCGCCGGAGCGGCCGTAGCCGGGGTACTCCACCAGCATCAGGCCGATGCCCATGCGGGCAAAGGGGGACAGGGCCTCGGGCCAGTAATCGATCAGCTCGCCATTGCCGTGGCCGAAGATGACCGCCGGAACCGCCATGGGAGCCGGATCATCGGGGGTGGGGGCCATGACGGCACCTTCCGTCGATTCCATCTTGGCCGGCTGGCTGGCCGGCTGGGGGGCCGGCTGGCTGGCCGGCGGGGGGGCTGACTGGCTGGCCGGCGGGGGGGCTGACTGGCGGGCCGGCTGGCGGGCCGGTTCCGATGCCGTCGGTTTCGGCGGCAGATACCATGCCTCCACCCGTCCGGCGTCCGTGTTCAGCCAGATTCTTTCCATGCCGGGGATGGCGGGGCCGTCGCCCGGAGGCGTTTGCATCATGTGGCGGGGAAACAGCGCGTGACGTTGCAGCAGGAACAGCAGTCCGCAATAGGCAATGTATATCAGAACAAGGGTGGTCAGCGTCTTGATCACCTGAAATTTCCTTTCTGTGGGCTCATTCCTTGTGAGACGGGATGGCCGGGGCCTTCTCGTTGGCCCCGCGCACCTGGTTGCGGCCGGACGCCTTGGCCAGGTACAGGGCCTGGTCCGCCGAGCGGATCAGGTCATCCCCCGTCTGACCGTGGATCGGGAACTGGGCCACCCCGCCGGACATGGTGATGGTTCCCAGAAACTGGCCGCCGTGATGGATGCGGGCGCTTTCAATCCGCTGGCGGAAGCCCTCCAGGCATGTACGCGCCCCCGGAAGATCCGTTGCCGGCATCAGCAGCACGAATTCCTCGCCGCCAAAGCGAAAGGCGATGTCCGATTCCCTCGTGTCGCTCCGGAGCTGCCGGCCCATCTCCACCAGCACCCGGTCTCCGGCGTCGTGTCCGAAGCGGTCGTTCAGGGATTTAAAATGATCCAGATCGATCATCCCCAGGGCCAGGGGCTGGCCGGCGCGCTGGGCCCTTGAGATCTCCGGGCCGATCACCTCGGAAAAATAGCGCCGGTTGTAAAGCCCCGTCAGCGGGTCCCGGATGGCCTGGTCGTGGAGGGCCTCGCGCAGCTCCAGGTTGGAGATGGACATCTTGATGGCATCTCCCATGGAGATGATCAGCCGGCGGGCGCCCTCCAGCTCCTCTTCGGACTGGTGGGGGATCTCCGACCAGAGCAGGCCCTGGGTGCGGCCCTGTACCATCAGCGGCATGCACGCGGAGCCGTGGCGGGGTTTTTCCAGAAGATGAGAACACAGCATGCCGGCGTCCGGATCGGTCAGCTCATGGAGCCGGCCCTGGCGGATGCCCCAGCACTCGTCCATGGAAAAGCGCGGGGCCATGACGCCGCCCTGGCCCCATGTTACGATCCGATAGAACATCCGGCTGTTGGGGTCCAGCACGGACAGGGCCCCGGCCGTGTCCGGAAACAGGCGGGCGGCGGTGATGCGCACCACCTCGTAGATCTCCTCTTTTTTCTGGGCGGCCAGCAGCAGGTCGTTCATCCGGTTGAGCAGGGTCATCTGCCGATCCCGTTTTTCAAGGGCGCTGACGGACAGGTTGAGCCGCTCGTTGACCGACCGCAGCCGGGCCTCGGCCGATTTGCGGTCCGAAATGTCGGTCAAAAAGACCACCAACTGGCGGTTGTCCTCCGCGTCGATGTCCACGCTGCAATGGGTCAGAACCGAGATCTCCCGGCCGCCGTAGCCGGGAATGGCCCCCTCCTCGGTCCATGCCGTGGCCTTGGCCGCCGCCTCGGCCCGGCCCAGCAGGGGGGCCAGGAAGCCGGGGGCGGGCTTGCCCTCCCAGATCTCGCACTCATGGCCGGTCATGCCGCAGAAGGCGTCGTTGACCTCCTCGATGCGGGCCGTGGACAGATCGATGCGAACATACCCTTCAAGGGTGGCGGACAGCACCCGTTTGAACCGGTCCGACTGGAGCCGGATCTCCCGGTTGGCCTCGTTTTTCAGGGCCTCGTAGGCCTGATCCAGGTCCGCCAGCATCTGGTTGAACGCCTCGGCCAGGCTGGCGATCTCGTCTTCACCCTCGCGTGGAAAACGCTGTTGCAGAGACCCGGTCTGCACCACGTTTCGGGCCACCGCCTCCAGTGCCCTCAGTCGGGCCAGCATCCACCGGGCGCCGCCCAGGCTTACCGGCACGATCACCGCAAGCCCCAGCAGCCCCAGCAGGATATAGCTCCGGGCCAACCGCCACAGGGCCGTGCGCAGCTCCGCCTCGTCTTCCCATACCTCCACGATGAGCGTGGCCCCAATGAATCCTTTCGGCGCCCGGACCGGTACGCGCAGAAAGATGGGCCGCTCCGGCGGAGGCGTTCCGTGGTTGAGGGCCAGTTGGGATTTGCCGGCTTCCTTTTCAAAGTAGAGTCGGAAGTTTTCCCGCCGGTCATGGGTGAAGATATCATCCGTAAGGGCGCTGAGGGCGAACTGGTAGGCCAGGGAGCCTTCCGGCAGGCCGGTGTTGGCGTATAGCACCGGCCAGCACAGGGTCAGGAACACGTCATTGGGGGCCGGGTCCAGGCGAAGACCGGGCCGGCCCGTGTTAACCGTGCGCCGAAGCATTTCGCGGTCCAGCTCCGCAAGGCGCTGGCCCGCGTTGGTTTCCAGCGGGTTGCCCTGAAAATCGCTCAACACCGCCCATACGGGAATGGGCCCAACGTGAAGAAAGCTGTGAAGATAGGGCCGAAGGTAGTTGTCCCGGCCGTCGCTGTCGGCCAGGGCGTTGGCGAACAGGGTGTTGCCGGCCGATTCGGACAGGTTTTCCACCAGGTTCATCAATTCGTTTCCCAGATGGGTGGCGATGATCCGGGCCCGGCTGTCGATCTGGTTGCGAAGGATGAGCTTCAACTGCGCCCCGGTGACGCTGTAGGAGATGACGCCGGCGCCCAGGGCCACGGCAAAGGCAAGGGCCGCGGCCGCGATGCCCACCCGGGTGACGAAGCTGGCGCGGATTGCCTTGCGCATCTTCAGTCTTTGATGGGAACCAGGGCGCCGTCGGCCCGATAACGGGCCATGAAGACCGAATCGGGCCCCAGGGCGTCATGGTCTTCCGGCGTGAAGGGCGTTTGAAGGTCCGCCACCAGGCCGTCGTAAGGGCCCAGACGCTCCATGGCGTCCCGCACGGCCGGCCGGCCGGCGCTTCCCGCCTTGTCGATGGCCAGCGCCAGCAGATGGGTCAGATCATAGGCGTGGCCCACGCCCACCGGCGCCTGGATCTCGGCCCAGTCGGCAATCCCATACAGATTCCCGGCCGTTTCCATGAACCGCTCCCGGTCCTTGGGATCGGCGCTGAAGAAGCTGAAGGTCTGCACCACGGCGAAATCGAGCTGGAGCAGATTTTCTCGGGTCTCCTCGAAGAACGTGCCGCCGGTAACGCCCCAGTGGGACAGGATCGGCAGGCGCTGTTCCGGCGGCAGGGCGGCCATCTCGTTGATCAGGATCGATCCTTCCCGGTCATTGGCCACCAGCACCACCGCCTGGGCGCCGGCGCTCAGAAGGTCCTGGTACAGGGGCAGCAGGGTGGTGTCGCCCCAGTTGTACCAGCGGGATCGGACCAGATCGGTGCCGGGATCGCTCTTAACGTGGGCCTCGGCGGCCGAGGCGTTGCTCCGGCCCCAGGCGGTGTTGGGCAGCAGCAGGCCCACTTTCGTCAGCCCCCGCTTGCGGGCGTGGCTCAACATGGCCGGCATGGCCAGCCCATCCTTCAGGGACAGCCGGAAGCAGTAGTTGGGCCGGCGGTCGTGGTTGGTGATGATGTCCGCGGAGGCCCACGGGTTCAGCAAAAGCATCTCGATCTCGTGGACCAGCGGAATCAGCTCCACCAGCACCGGGCTGAACCGGGCCCCGAAGACCGCCACCATATCCTCCATTTTATTGAAGTCCTTGACGTTCTGGATGGCCCGGGCCGGCACGGACCGGTCATCCAGGATCTCAAGGGCCAGCGGCCGGCCGCCCAGCACGCCGCCGTCTGCGTTGATCTGGGCCATGGCCACCCGGATGCCCATCTCCACCGCCTGGGCGGAAAAGCTGTTCTTCAACCCGTATTCGGCGGTCAGCCCGATGCGCACCGTTTTTTTTCCGGGATCGGCCTCCGCCGCCCGGACGGGCGTGATCATCAGCGCCGTCAAAATCACCGCCGTCAGCATCGTCGCCATCAGCATCGGCCTTGACTGGGGCCATGCTCCAAATCTGGCCTTGTGGCTCTCCATGATCATCGGCTCCTCCTTTTGCTTAAAGTCATGAGAATCGTTTTTCATAATCAAACGCGCCGGGCGTAACGCGGATGAAGGTCATGCCCAGGGTGTTTTTAAAGGATTGCACGCGCCCTTTTTTCCCTGTAGTTTAAAGATGCAAGCATCGTCGGAGGGCTAATCCGACGCCGGAAAGCCAGATGTAACATGAACGCCGGAATTTTTCAAACCCATGACGAAAGGGAAGCGAGGAATGGATTCCGCCATATTGACCACCGGACTGCTGATCTTTTTCGCCCGTGTCTGCGATGTTTCCATGGGCACCATGCGCACCATCTCAACGGTCCATGGCCGGTCGAGGGTGGCCTTCCTGCTGGGCCTGGGGGAGATCGTCATCTGGTTGCTGGCCGCCAGCACGGTGATCAACCGGATTCATGAAACCCCCGTGCTGATCGCGTTTTACGCCCTTGGCTACGCCACCGGAAACGTGGTGGGCATCAACGTGGAAAAACGAATCGCCTTCGGCTTCCTGATCCTGCGGGTGATCACCACGGAAAAGGGCCGAACCATGGCCGACCGCTTGCGCAAAACCGGACAGGCCGTGACCTTGTTTACCGGCGAGGGCATGTTGGGTCCGGTGACCGAGCTTTACATCGTCTGCCGCCGACGGGATCTTAGCTGGATACTGAAGGCGGTCAAGGAGGAGGACGAAAACGCCTTTTACATCACGGAGCAGGCGAGTCATGTGAACAAGGTCACCCGCCCCTTGACCGTGCCCCTGACCGGCTGGCGGGCGATCTTCAAAAAGAAATAGCCGGCCCCGGGCGCCGCAGGCAATAATGGTCGGCGCCGCGGGCAACAATGGTCCGCGCCGCCTGCAAACAATGGTCGGCGCAATAGCCGGGGCCGCCGCAGACCTCAATGGCTCAGGATCTTGCTTAAAAAAAGCCGGGTCCTCTCATGGCTCGGGGCGGTGTAAAACTGCTCCGGCTCCCCTGTTTCGATGATCGCCCCGTCGTCCATGAAGACCATGGTGTTGGCCACCTCCCGGGCGAACCCCATCTCGTGGGTCACCACAACCATGGTCATGCCCTCCCGGGCCAGGTTGCGCATCACGTCCAGCACCTCGTTGATCATCTCCGGGTCCAGGGCCGAGGTGGGCTCGTCAAAGAGCATGATTTTGGGCCGCATGGCCAGCCCCCGGGCAATGGCCACCCTCTGCTGCTGCCCGCCGGAAAGCTGGGCCGGATAGGCCAGGGCCTTGTCCCGGATGTCCACCTTTTCCAGCAGGTCGCGGGCCAGCTCCACTGCCTCGGCCCGGCTCATCCCCCGCACCTTTATGGGTGCCAGGGTGATGTTTTCAAGGGCCGTCATGTGCGGATACAGGTTGAACTGCTGAAACACGAACCCCACCTCCGCCCGCAGCCGAGTGATATGGGTCTTTCGGTCCGAAAGCGACATCCCGTCCACCACGATCTCCCCGGACTGAATCGCCTCCAGCCGGTTCACGCACCGGATCAGGGTACTCTTGCCCGACCCGCTGGGCCCGCAGATCACCGTCACCTCGCCGGGGTCCACATGAAAATCGATATCCTTGAGTACATGGTGCTTGCCGAACCACTTATTGACCCTGGTAAACCGAATCATGGGCGCCGCGTCCCCTTCCGTTTTTAAAGTGTTCCCCGTAGCGCTTCTCATTGAAACCGATCCGGGCTCAGCGCCGCCGCCAGATCGATATCCCGATC
>JAABTE010000161.1 GCA_011390035.1 Desulfobacteraceae bacterium
CGGTGAACCCGCACCTTGACGTTTGCCACGGTGATGCCTGCCATTTCCGCGATCCGCTCATAGGACAGATCTCCGGTGATGGCCAGCGTCAGCGCGTCGCGCTCCCCGTCGGAAAGGGCCACCATGGCCGCCAGCGCCGCCCGGTATTCCTCCCGGACCAGCAGATGGCGCTCCGGGCTCATGGGCGACGGGTCCGCCTCCGCCTCGGCATCCCCCCCCACCACCCTGCCCAGCCGTCGGCGCCAGTCCACCGAAAGGTTCCGGGCGATGGTGTAAAGCAGGGCAGGATTGGCGCCATGATCCCGATATTTATCCAAATATCTCACAAAACTCTCCTGCAGGATATCCTGGGACGCATCTGGGTCCCCGGTGCGGCGGATCAGGTAGGAAAGCAGCTTTTCCCGGTATTCGGCGTAGAACTCGGCTTCCGCGTCCATTTCATCTCCTTCAACGCTTCCGGATGGGGCGGGTTACAAGGCCCGGCCCTTTCATTTTCCCTTTCCGCTTGCCTTGCCGGCGGTTCTATAATAGCAATAGGCATCACGCAACAAAGACAGCCGTTAAAAGATGAAGACAGTCTCTGTAAACAGTCTTTATATGGAAAAGGCCGAGGGGAGAGCGGCGCGATCACATGGCGGACATTCTGATTATCGATGACGATGAGCTGGTTCGGGAACTGCTGGCGGATAAGTCCCGTCTTCTCGGCCACCGGCCGGCGGCGGCCGGCAGCCTGGCCGACGGCCTGAAGATGGCCGAAGCGGTGGCGCCGGCGCTGGTCTTTCTGGATGTCCGGCTGCCGGACGGCGACGGCCTCTCGGCCATCCCCCGCCTGCGCGGGATGGCCGCGGCCCCGGAGGTGATCATCATCACCGGCATGGCCGAGCCCGAGGGGGCGGCCATGGCCATCAACAGCGGCGCCTGGGACTACCTGCAAAAGCCCTTCTCCACCCAGGAGATCTCCCTTCAGATCCGGCGGGCCCTGGATTTCCGGCGGCGCAAGGCCGCGGGCCGGACACCGGTGGCCCTCAAGCGCGACGGCATCATCGGCGCCGGCCCGGCCATGGACGAGTGCCTGGACCTGGTGGCTCAGGTGGCGGCCACGGAGGTCCCCGTGTTCATCTTCGGGGAAACGGGCACGGGAAAGGAGCTGTTCGCCCGGGTGATCCATGAAAACAGCGGCCGGACCGGCGCCTTCGTGGTGGTGGACTGCGCGGCCCTGCCCGAGCCCCTGGTGGAAAGCATCCTCTTCGGCCACGAGCGGGGGGCGTTCACCGGCGCGGACCGGCGCCACGCCGGCCTCATCGCCCAGGCGGACGGCGGCACCCTGTTCCTCGACGAGGTGGGCGAGCTGCCCCTGGAGATCCAGCGGAGCTTTCTTCGGGTACTCCAGGAGCGCCGATACCGGCCGGTGGGGGCCGTCCAGGAGCGGGCCAGCCGCTTCCGCCTGCTTTCGGCCACCAACCGGAACCTGGAGGCCATGGCCGCGGAGGGCGTCTTCCGCCAGGATCTGCTCTTCCGCCTCCGGGCCGTCACGCTTCAGCCGCCGCCCCTGCGCCACCGCCCCCACGACATAAAGGCCCTGACCCTGCACTACCTGCACCAGGTGTGCGAGCGCCACGACGTAAAGCCCAAGGCCGCCTCCCCCGAGCTGATCGAGGCCCTGACGGCCCACCAGTGGCCGGGAAACGTCCGGGAGCTGATCCACACCCTGGAAAAGGCGGCCCTTTCCGACCCGGACAGCCCCACCCTCTACCCCTTTCACCTTCCCAACGCCATCCGCATCCACCACATCCAGTCGGCCATGGGAAGCGGCGGTCCGGAACAGGATCCCGGCCGGGCCGCCGCCGAGGCCCGGCTGGCCTTCGACCGTTACCTGCGCGGCCGGGGCCCCCATCTGCCGCCCCTTAAGGACTTCCGGGAACAGATCATCCAGGAGGCAGAGCGCGCCTATCTGATCCGCCTGATGGCCGCCGCCCGCAATGACCTGGCCCAGGCCTGCCGCGTGAGCGGCATGAGCCGCCCCCGGATTTACGCCCTGCTGAAAAAACATGGCATCTCCACCAGGGCCGTTTAGCCGCCGGAATCCCCGGCCGCCGCCGCTTATCGCCGGACGATAGGCGCGTATCGCCCGGCGAGAAAAACCCCTCCCCGGCATCCCGCCCTCGGATCCCCGTCGGCGGCCCCGCCGCTTCAGCATCCTCCTATCCTCCTGAATACACATAAGAATCGGATAAGTCCCCTCTTTATATATAATTTTCTCACCGTGGCACACCCCTTGCATTCCCCGCTCATCAATGACAGGAGGCGAACACCACAATGCGCGTTATCGTATATGCAGACAAAAGAGGGGACCCGCCGGCCCGCCGGCTGGCCCGGGCCATAGATGGCGCCGGACACTGTTCCCCGGTCTATGCCCACGGGGCGGGGGCCTTCATGGCGGCCCTGCGGCGCTGGCCCTCCGACGAGATCCTGGTGATCTTTCTGGCCATCGCCCCCGACGACATGCTGTTTCTGGCATCCATTTCCAAATGGCTGCGGGACATGAAGCTGATCCTGATTTTCAAGGATCGCCGATGCGCGGCCCAGGCGGGGCGCCTGGGACTGTACCCGCGCTATCAGACAAGCCTGGAAGAGGATCTGGACCTGTTGGCGCCGGTGATCGGCGGATATATCCATCTTCATGACAAATATCCGAATTAAGGAGAAAAACCCCAATGAATCATCTTTCGATCAAGAGAATGTCGCTTCGCTGGAAACTGATGCTCGGCGCCCTGGCGGTGGCGCTGATTCCGCTGACGCTGATGGGCGGCTACGCGGTTCACCACGCCGCCGACTCCCTGAAAACCCTGTCCGAAAACCAGGCCCTCAACCTGGCCGCCACCGTCTCCCGGCATGTGTCCACCATCATGCGCGAGGAGGTGAAGCTGGTTAAAAGCGTGGCCGCGGGCAACACGGTGATCAACGCCGCCGGCATGGTACTCGAGCGGGGCGCGGACAACGCCGGGCTGGAGATCGCGCTGCTGGAGCGCAAGCTGATAAAAACGCTCAACGACATCGGCGAGGACTACGACTCCTTCTTCCTGGCGGACCCGGACGGGCGCATCTACGCCGACGCCAGCGGCGGCGCCTATAAGGGAACGGACATCTCGGACCGGCCCTACTTCACGGCCGCCAAGGCCGGGGGCGTGGGCTTTTCCGAGCCGGTGATCTCCCGGGTGACCCATAGCCTCGCGTTGCCGATCGCCGTGCCCATCCACACCCGGGACGACCGCTTCGGCGGCGCCCTGGTGGCAGTGCTGAAGATGGATTTTCTCATCCAGGCCATCACCGCCACCCGGATGGGCGAGACCGGCTATTCCTACGTCCTTTCCGAGGACGGCACCGCCCTGATCCATCCGAACCCGTCCCTCATCCTGAAGGCCAATGTTCACCGCATCCCCGGAATGGAGGAGATCGCCCGTATGCTGGACACCCTCCCGAAGGGAATCGGCCACTACGTTTTCAAGGGAAGCGATAAGGTGGCCGGCTTTCACCGGGTGGACATGACGGGCTGGCGGGTGCTGGTGACCCAGGACGCCGATGAGTTCATGGCGGCGGCCATCCGGATCCGAAACGCGCTCCTGTGGGTAATGGGCATCTTTCTGACCCTGACGGCCGCGGCCGCCCTGCTGTTTTCCCGGTCCATCCAGCGGCCCGTTGCCCGGTCCATCGCCCTTATGAGCGCGGGCTCCGCGGAGCTGGCCGCGGCCTCGGCCCAGGTGGCTGCGGGCAGCCAGTCCCTGGCCCAGGGCGCCTCGGAGCAGGCCGCCTCCGTGGAAGAGACCACAGCTTCCCTCGAAGAAATCGCCCAGATGACCCGGACCAACGCCAACCACGCGAAAATCATCGACCAGTTGATGAAAACCGAGGCGGACGCGACATTTCAGCGGATCTGGGAGCGGATGGAGCGGATGGAGGCCGTGATGGAAAAGACAGTTGCCGCCGGAAGAGAAACGGTCAGGATCGTCAAGGACATCGACGAGATCGCCTTTCAGACCAACCTGCTGTCCCTGAACGCGGCCATTGAGGCGGCCCGGAGCGGAGAGGCGGGGGCGGGATTCGCCGTGGTGGCCGAGGAGGTGCGCGGCCTTGCGCTGAGGGCCACGGAATCGGCCCGGCACACGGCCTCGCTCATCGAAAACGCCACGGCGCAGATTCACCAGGCCTCCGACATTCGGACCCAGATGGCCGAGGCCATCGACCGCAGCGGCCAGATCATGGAGCAGGTGCGGGGCCTGGTGTCGGAGATGGCCGGCGCCTCGGAACACCAGGACAGGGGCATCGAACAGATCGCCGCGGCCGTCTCCCAGATGGACCAGATCGTCCAGCGCATCGCGGCCACCGCCGAGGAGTCCGCCGGCGCATCGGAACAGATGAACGGGCAGGCGCTGGACATGCGCGAAACCGTCAGGCAACTCGACAGGCTGCTCAACGGCGGGAGCAACGGGTCCGGGTCCGTATCCGGATCCAGATCCGTCAAGGGCGGCTCCCGAACAAGCGGCCCCGGCAGGGGAATGCTCGGAACCATCCGGGGCATCCCGGCCGGCGAGCTGACGATCCAATACGTCCCGCCGAAAGGCAAAGCCTTCACGCCGCACGCTTCGCCGAAAGGCAAAGCCCTCACGTCGCATGCCTCGCCGAAAGGCAAAGCCCTCCCACCGTATCAAAAGCCTGCCTCTCGGGAACTCTTCACTGGCAAATAACCGGTAGCGCCTCAAAATGGCGCCGCAAGGTAGCGCCGCAAGGTGGCGCCGCAAAGTGGCGCCGCCCTCGCTGGGCGGGACAGCGGCAACATCCGACGGCGCCATGCTTCCGGCATGGCGCCGTTTGTCAATGGAGGCGGGCCAACAAGTCTTTAGCGAAGCGGAGCGCCCGGGCGCGGGTCGCTTTTCCGAAGCGCCGTCAGCAGCCCCTTTAACAGATTGAAGCAGATGTCCGTATTTTCACGCACCATATTCCGAAACCGATCGCCGGGGATGACCAGCACCCGGGTCAGCTCCAGGGTCTCCACGTTCATGGGGCGGGGCTTGCCGTCGATAAAGCTCATCTCATCGAAACAATCCCCGGCCTCGAAGATCCGCGCCGGCTCGGCCCGGCCGGCCGCGTCCTTTCCGGCAACCTGGGCCCTCCCCTTGAAAATGACGAACAGGGAATCGCTGGCGTCCGACTCGGACATCAGCAATGTATTGATGGGATAGGTTTTTTCAGTTACAATTTCAGAAAGGGCCTGTAACTGCCGATCCTCCAGGCAGGAGAAAAGCGGCAGGGTCTTGAGAATCCCGGTCGGCTGGGCCTTTGGATTTTTTCGAACGCTCATGGACGTTTCGGGCTCCTCTTTCATGTTTTCATGCCGGCGCACCTGATGGATTTATAGGCGATTTTTGCCGAGGTGTCAAGAAAGCGTAACCAAGGGTTTCAAGGGAGAATCAAAATCGAAAACGCACTTAAAAACGGCAGGAACCGCATGATCCTTCCAATGCTCCTCTGGCTGATGATCCTCTGGGCCGCCACAACCGCCCAGGCCCAGGAATACGGCCGGGAGATCTGGCACAGGGACCTGAGCGACCGGATCCACGCCCTGGCCGTCACCCCCGATCTGAGCGATGACGGCTTTCCCGATTTTCTGGCCGGCACCGACTCCGGCCTCTACTGCGTGGAATCACGGGAAGGCATCATCTGGTGGAGCGCGGCCACGGCCGGCGCCGTCTGGTCCGCGGCCGCCCTGGGCGACGTGAACGCCGACGGCCAGTCGGACGCGGTTGTCGGCACCTCCGGAAACGAGATCCTATGCTATTCCGGCGGCGCCACAACCGGCATCGGCGTGGAGCTGTGGCGACGGTCCGGCCTGGGCGGCGACGTCTGGGCCGTGGCGGCCATGCCGGACATCGACGCGGACACCTTTCCGGAGGTTCTGGCCGGCACCGCCGCCAACGAGATCCTCTGCCTGGACGGCGAAACCGGCAACCTTCATTGGTCCTATCCCACCGGCGGCGACGTCTGGACCGTTGCCGCCATCCCGGACGTGAG
>JAABTE010000162.1 GCA_011390035.1 Desulfobacteraceae bacterium
GCGACCCCCGCCAGAACATCCCCCTGATGCCGGGCGACGAGATCCATGTGTTCGAAGTGTCGCGCTTTGCCGACACCCCCTATGCGGAAGTGAGGGGCGAGGTGCGAAGGCCAGGCAGGTACAACATCGACGACATGACCCTCCGGGACCTGATCCTGAAAGCCGGAGACCTGAAACCGGTCGCCTACCTGCCCAGGGGCGAGCTGATCCGCTACGACAAGGACCGAAACCGCCACACCATATACTTTGACGTGGCCGCCGTCATGGCCGGAGATCCTGCGCATAATATAAAGGTGCGAAACCAGGACGCGGTGGTGGTCCACTCCATACTGGAAGAGCAGTGGGAAAAATTCGTTGCAATCAACGGCGAGATCAACAAACCGGGCAGATATGTTCTGACGGAGGGGATGCGGCTGAAGGACCTCTTATTCAAGGCCGGCAGCTTCACCCGCGACACCTACATGCTCCTGGGCCACCTTCGCCGCACAACGCCCAGAACCAAGGACAGCATGCTCTACTCCTTTAACATCGACAAGGTGCTGATGGGAGACCCGGAGCACAACCTTCCCCTCCAGGATCTGGATGAGATCGCCATCCACAGCGTTTGGGACTATACCGAAAAATATCCCGTATATATCCAGGGCGTGGTTCGAAACCCGGGTGAATTTCCGTATGCCGTCAACATGACCGTCAACGACCTGATCCTGCTGGCCGGCAACATCCGGGACTCCGCCTACATGGAATCCGCGGAGCTGATCCGATACACCATCGAAGAGGGCAGGAAGGTCGATACGCGAATCATCGAATTCAACATCGAGCTGGCCCAGCAAAACCATCCCCAGCACAACCTGCGGCTTGAGCCCATGGATGTGATCACCATCAAGCAGATCCCGGACTGGTGGGAGAAGAAACGAACCGTCACCCTGGCCGGAGAGTTCTTCTTTCCCGGCACCTATCAGATGCGAAAGGACGAGACCCTCAGCAGCGTGATCGCCCGGGCCGGCGGTTTTTCCGAATACGCCTATCTGCGGGGCGCCGTTTTTACCAGGGATTCCGTCAAGAAGCTTCAGCAGCGCCGGCTCAACGAGCTGCTGGATGAGCTGGAGCTTGAGATCGTGCGCCTTTCGTCCGAGGATGTGAAAAAATCGCTTTCGGAGGAAGATCTGGCCGCCCAGAGCCAGTTTGTGACATCCCAGAAGGCGCTGATCGAAAAGCTGGCCCAGTCCAAGGCCACCGGTCGGGTGATCGTCTCCCTGGCGCCACTGGAGCAACTGGCCGCCTCCAGCGGCGATATCGTGCTGGAAGACGGCGACACCCTGTTCGTGCCCAAGCTCATGAACACCGTGGCCGTCATCGGCGCGGTCTATAACCCCACCGCCGTGATTTATGACAGGAACACCCCGGAGCTGGCATATTACCTGGACAAGACCGGCGGCCCCACGGAAAATGCCGACGAGGACCTGATCTATGTGGTCCGGAGCGACGGAACCGTGGTGAGCAAGATGCGGGAAAGCTCCTGGTGGAAAAAATTCGAAAACATTGCCCTCTATCCGGGGGACACCATCCTGGTGCCGGAGCGGGTGATCACCTCCAATCCCATGCGGGACGCCAAGGACATCACCCAGATTCTCTATCAGATTGCCACAACGGCCGGCGTGACCGCGGCGCTTTTCTAACATGACCATGGAAGCCAAACCATTGAAGCCGACACAATCGCCGGAGCCCGCCCGCCCTCGGGAGCGGGCCCCGGAATATTCCCGCGAGATGATTGCACCCGAGATGATTGCAGACGATGAGATCAACCTGCTGGACCTGCTGCTCGTTCTTCTCCGCCACAAATTCCTGATCACCTTCCTGGTGATCATAGCCGGCGTTCTGGCCGTCATTCACAGCCTGAGCCTGGATAACATCTATCGCTCCGAGGCCACCCTCTCTCCCCGCCAGGAGGAGAAAAGCGGCCCATCCCTGCCCTCTTTCGGCGGACTGGGCGGAATAATGGCCGGGCAACTGGGCATCGGCGGCGGCGGGAGCCTTGAAAAGCTGGATGTGGTGCTCAACAGCCGGGATCTGACCTTGAAGATCATTCAAAAATACGAGCTGATGCCCGTGATTTTCGAGGACCAGTGGGATGCGGCCGCGGGCGGGTGGATGGCGGATATCGAGGAGCCGCCCACCTTGCAGGACGGCCTGAAGGCGGTTCGGGAAGGCGGCCTTAAAGTCAGCTCCGATTCGGAAAAAAGCACCCTCGCCATTGGCTTTGAGCACCGGAACCCCGAAACCGCCAAGCGAATCGTGGAATACTATATCCACGAGTTGAGCGAAACCCTGCGCTCGGAGGTGCTGCACGATGCCGGCGAGAACCAGCGGTTCTTCATGGAGCAGTTGGACCGCACCAGCGACGCCCTGCTGAAGGAAAAGATCTATGAGCTGCTGGCCAAGGAGATCGAAAAGGAGACCTTCGCCAAGGCCCAGAAATTCTACAGCTTCCAGGTGCTTGACCCGCCGATTGTGCCGGACCTGAACAAGAAGGTGGCCCCCAAAAGGAGCATCATCTGCATACTTTCGGTCTTTGTGGCCTTCTTCTTCGCCGTCTTCCTGTCCTTTTTCCTGGAGTTCATCCGCAAGATAAGGACGGAAGATCCGGAACGGTACCGACAGATCAAGGACGGCCTTAAGCCCTGGAAGCGGATTTAGGGATCTGAGGCTGGCACCGTGGCTTCGGTGAAAATCGGGCTGGAGGTCCTCATTGACGACCCGCCGGACGATCTGTTCGGGCTTCGGCTGGGCCTGCTGTGCAATCCCGCTTCGGTGGATGGGAATATCCGCCACGCCAGGTTCCTGCTGCATGAGCGATTCGGCGATGGATTGAGGGCGCTTTTTTCTCCCCAACACGGGTTTTTCGCGGAAAAGCAGGATAACATGGTGGAATCCGGCCATGATCGGGATCCGATGCTGGGCTTGCCTGTATACAGCCTGTACGGCGAGACCCGGATTCCCACCCCGGAGATGCTGGCCGCCATCGATGCCCTTCTGGTGGATCTGCAGGACGCGGGCACCCGAGTCTATACCTTCATCCATACCCTCTCCCATTGCATGGAGGCGGCGCGTGAGCATGGCAAGCGGGTGATCGTTCTGGATCGTCCCAACCCGGTTGGGGGGATGGCCGTGGAAGGAAACCTGCTCAAGACCCAATGGGCCTCATTTGTGGGACGCTATCCCATTCCCATGCGCCATGGGATGACCATGGGGGAGATGGCCCTTTTGCTGAACGATCACTTCGGCATCGGGTGCGATCTGACGGTGATTCCCATGAGGGGATGGCGACGGGAGATGTCTTTTTCGGATACCGGCCTGCCGTGGGTGGCGCCGTCGCCCAATCTGCCGACGCCGGCCTCGGCCATGGTCTATCCGGGGCAGGTACTTTGGGAGGGGACCTGCGTCTCCGAGGGACGGGGCACGACCCAGCCCTTCGAGCTGTTCGGGGCGCCGTTTCTGGACATCCGAGGCATTGAGCGGGCGCTGGCCGAGGACCCGCCGCCCGGCGTCGTTCTACGGCCCGCGGTTTTCGAGCCCACCGCCCACAAGTGGATGGGCCGCCCCTGCCCGGGCTTTCAGATTCATGTGACGGATCGGCGCGCCTATCGCCCCTATGAAACCACACTGGCGCTGATGCGGGCCATTTACCGGCTCCACCCCTCCGATTTTCAATGGAAGATGCCGCCCTATGAATATGAATTCGAGAAGATGCCCATTGATCTTATCACCGGAGATCCGGCCATTCGGGAAGGAATCGAATCCGGCGTCTCCATCCGGGAGATGGCGGAGGGCTGGCGGGCGGAACTTGAGGCGTTTATCAAAATTCAGTCGGCGTATCGGCTGTACGCTTAGGAGAAATATCCATATTGATATCCCTTGTACGCTTAGGAGAAATATCCATATTGATATCCCTTTGGGGAATAAATCCCCCTGCCATTCGGCTGGGCGTCGATTTAAGGGCGCCTTCACGGCGGCGCTCCCTCGAACAGCGGCGTCACCTGGAACCGCCCCACATCCACCAGCCCCTTGTCCGTGATCTTTAAATCCGGAATCACCGGCAGCGCCAAAAATGAGAGTGTCATGAACGGGTCCGCAAGTTGGCATCCAAGAGCGTGCGCGGCGGCGTTGAGTTCTTCCAGTCGCCGCCGCACCGCGTCCACCGGCTCGAGGGACATCAGGCCCGCCACAGGCAGCGCCAGCGCCGAAACCTTGCCTTCCCCGTCCGGCCCGTCTCCGGAAACGACGGCCAGCCCGCCGCCGCCGGACACAACCGCCCTCAACGCCGCCCGCATGGCGCCATCCGTGACACCCGCCACAATGATATTATGGGAGTCATGGGCCACGCTGGAAGCAATGGCGCCCCGTTTCAACCCGAATCCCGACACGAAGCCGATCCCGATTCCCGCTTTTCCGGAATAGCGCTCCACCACCGCGATCTTGAGGATGTCCCGGTCCGGGTCCGATACCACGCGCCCATCCGTTACGGAGGGCTCCGCCCATTGGCCCCGGGTCAGCAACTGGTCCGGCACCAGCCGAATGACGCGAATCCTGCCGGGGCGCACCTTGATGGAAAAATCCACCCGCTCCGGATCAAGGCGCATGGGGGATTTCGGCGCCAGCCCCTCCGGCGCCCGATTTTCCGCAATCAGCCGTCCGTTTTCCGCCACCTTGACGCCGTTGTGAAACACCATTTCGGCCCTTGGCGCCTGGATATCCTGAAACACCGTCAGATCGGCCCGCATGCCCGGGGCGATGGCGCCATGGAACGCGAGATTGAAATAGCGGGCGGGGTGACAGGTGGCCATCCGAAGGGCGATCATGGGATCGAGGCCGCCTTGAATGCCCCGCCTGATCAGCTCATCGATATGCCCGCCGGCCATCAGGTCGTGGGGATGGCGGTCATCGGTACACCACATGAAGCGGTGGTGATTCCGCTCGTTGACCAGTGGGGCGAGGTCCTTGAGGTTTTTGGCGCCGGAGCCCTCGCGGATCATGATATGCATGCCGGCCTCGATCTTTTCCCGGGCTTCCTCGGCTGTGGCGCATTCATGATCCGATCCCATGCCGGCCGCCGCGTAGGCCCACAGATCCTGGCCGGAAAGGCCGGGGCAGTGGCCGTCCACCGGAAGTCCGCGCTCCCGAGCTGCGGCAATCTTGTCCAAAACCGCCGGATCTGCGGCCAGAACGCCGGGATAGTTCATCATTTCGCCAAGGCCGATGACCAGCGGGTCGGCGTAAAACGGCGCCAGGGCGGCGGCGTCCAGGGCGGCGCCGGATGTTTCCATGTCCGTGGCCGGAACGCAGGAGGGCAGCATGTAATACAGATTCATGGGCCGGCGCCGGCTGCATTCCAACATGTAGCGGATGCCATCGGCGCCGAGGACATTGGCGATTTCATGGGGATCGGCGACCACCGTCACGGTGCCCCGCGGCAAAACGGCGGCAACGAACTCCGGCACCCAGGTCATGGCGCTTTCGATGTGAACATGAGCGTCCACGAAGCCGGGGCAGAGGAACCGTCCCTTGAGGTCGATGACCGTTTCGGCCGAAGAGGCGCCGAATCCGACAATGCGCCCCTGGGAAACCGCCACCGGCGCATTTCGGATTCGGCCGGCCAGCACATCCACCACCCGGCCGTTGACAAAGAGCAGATCCGCCGGAACCCGCCCGCGGGCGGCCAAGATAATACGAGACAAATCCATCATACCCTCACCGGTCCCATGTCCCTCTTGCTTCCCCGGCCCCATGCCCCTGTTCCTTCCCTGGCCCCATGCCGCTATCCCTTCCCTGGCCCCGCGCCGCCGGCTTGTCCGCCATGGCCGCGACTGTTGGTGGAAATTCCATGGGCGATCAATCGGACCTTTTCCATTATCCCCTGGATATCCAGCGTTTGGAGTCGCCGGTTCAAAAGAAGAATCCGGCCGTCCACCACCACGTCCCGCACGTCGCCGCCGCCGGCGCAATAGACCAGGTGGGAGGCGGGATGATACAGCGGGGTCAGGTGCGGAGCGGCCATCT
>JAABTE010000163.1 GCA_011390035.1 Desulfobacteraceae bacterium
CGATGGTGGTTCCCTGGCGGGAGATGGTCCTGGCGCCGGCCAGGGTGTTGGCCTCGAAGGCATCGGCGGCCCCGGCGGGGCTCTCCGCCGGCATCGCCCCATATATGCGCAGGCTTGCGAAGATCTCCGGGCTGTGGCTGGAAAACCGATACCGCCGCTGGCCCCCCTCGTTGAAAACGTCCACGGCCCAGTCTGCCGGGAGCCGGATGGAAAAATCGAAGGCCGGGTCCGCGTACCGCTTGTCAAGGGGGTTCTTCACCCCCTCGAGGGCATGTGCGGCCGGCGCCGGCATTATCCCAAGGGCCGGCATCATCCCGAGGGCCAGCGTCATACCAAGGGCCAGCATCATCCCAGGGGTCAGCGTCATCCCGAGGAGCGCGGGAAGTGTGTTCCGGCACCACGGCATCGATGCATGAAGCGACTGTCGAAGGCGTTTCAGGATTGCGTTCATCGGTTGTTTCCTCCTGCGGCGGATTCATCCGTATGCCCGATGGAAGGGGGCGCGATGGCCGGGGGCGCCGTCTCGCATGGCGGCGCCGGAGGCCGGGACGCCCCCCGAAACCGCTCGGCGATGAATCCGAAGATCTTTCGAATGCCGCGCCAGATTTTGGGCAGCAGCCAGATCAGCATGACAAGGAAAAGCGCCAGCAGCACCAGAAACAGCACCGGATGATGGATGGCCGTCCAGATGCCGGCGAATACGGCAACGTCTTCCCCGATGGAGGCGAACCAGTTGGTGAAGGGCTCCGGCGAGGTGTTGATGATCACCCGGGCCCCTGCCTTTGCCGCGTGGGTGCCGGCGGTAATGCTCCCGCCCACGATGGCCGCGGCCACCGCAAGGGCCGGGCTTACCTCCGCCGCCGCCCCGTAGGCCAGAAGCGCCCCGGCCGGTATCCGTATAAAGGTATGAATGGTGTCCCACCCGGTATCCACCCCCGGAAACTTGTCCGCGAAAAACTCCACAACGTACATCAGCCCCGCCGCGCCGATGACCACCGGCTCGGTCAAAATCTGAAGATCCGGCGGCAGGGGCGCGGTGCCGCTCATCCCCATAAGCCCCAGCATGGCGATGGCCGCGTAAAGATTGATCCCCGAGGCCCAGGAGGCACCCAGGGTCAGGGCGATGGTGTTGATGATATCTTGATATGCTTCCATATTTTAGAATAACCTCTCATTCGCGAAGTGTCTCCCATCGGGGGAAACGCACCGGTTTCAATACAGGCGCGGCTTGAAATCAGGGTCGTTGAGTATCCGAACCGTCTCCCCCGACTGGGCGATAACGTAAAGCCCCCGCTTATAGGCGAAGCGGTCCACGCCCTCCTCGATGACGATGCCGGCCACGGCGCCCACCACCTGCCGGTCCGCGTATTCTGGAAAATAGATCTTGAAACGGCCCAGGCGCTCAATATGCTCCCTGACGTCATCCACGCCAAGGGTGCTTTTGACCTCGATGAGTACCGCGTACCCGCCATCAATGGCCAGCACGTCGATTTCCATTCCGGCCACCCGCACCCGCTGGTAAACCTTTTCCACCTGAATGCCGCGCTCGGCGAAAAGCCGGCTAACCCCCGGCGCCACCATGCCCTCCACGAAGCGGCCCCACTTTCCGCTCAGTTCGCCGATCCGCCGGTCCGTGGCCTTCATCTGGCGGTCCGTCTCCTTCATCTGGCGGTCCGTGTCCGCAATCTGGCGTGCCGTCTCCTTCATCTGGCGGTCCGTGTCCTTAATCTGGCGTGCCGTCTCCTTCATCTGGCGGTCCGTGTCCGCAATCTGGCGGTCGGTGTCCTTAATCTGGCGTGCCGTCTCCTCGATCTTTCTGTCGGTCGCCTTGAACCGCTGATCGGTCTCGGCGAACATCTTCCATATCTCCTGGATGCTTCTTTCCGTCTGCTGAACGTCCATGATCCTTCCTTTCGATTCTAACCCCATTCATAGATTAACTCAAAATAGCCTTCCGGGCAACAGATTTGGAAAAACAGCGTCCACGGAAAATCAAGGCCCCGTCAAAGTCGGTTTCCAAGGCCCCCTGCATGAACTGCAAGGATTCAGGATCAGGGGAGAATCTATCCGCTTGACTTCCGCGCCTCTTTCATGTTTCAAATTATGGATAACGTATTCGGGCATTAAATTGGGGGGCGCATGGGATTTTCGATCAGGGACGCACGGCTGAAAGTTAAAATTATGGGAGGATTTCTTGTGGTTCTGCTGCTGACGGCGCTGGTGTCGGCGGTGGGGTTCGCCGGTCTTTCGGCGGTGATCAAGGGAATGCGGCTGGGACAGGCGGCCGGAGACATGGTCGCTGCCATGCTCCGGGCACGGGAACAGGAGATGCGGTATCGCATCGCCCCGGACGGAGATGCCCGGCGGCAACTCAACGACGAGATCGACGGACTGACGGCCCGGGCCGAGGCCATATCCGGAGAGGGTGACGCGGAAGGAGGGGGGGCTGAGGACGCATCGCTTTCCATGAAGGCGGTGATCGACCAGGCGCGGCGGTACCAGGCGTCCTTCGAGGCATTCGCCGGGATGGTCGGGGCCCGCCTGGAAACCACCGAACAGATGAACCAGCGGGCCGCGGCGGCCATGGATCAGGTGATCGCCATCGCGTCGGATCAGGGGGATCATCTGTCGCGACAGCAAAGCACCATGAAGGCCGATCTGGAAAAGCGCATCACCCACGCGGAACAGGCGGAAGACATCATCCAGGGATTCCTTCGGATCCGGATGCTGGAAAGCCAATTTCTCAACGCCGGCGGCGACCCGGCGCTCGCCGAGGCGATCCACTCGGCCATTGAGAGGCTCAAAACCCTTTCCGGCGAGCTGGAGGCCCATCTGAAGAACACGGTCAACATCCGGCAGGTGGCGGGGGTGATCGCCTTTATCAGCGACTATCAGGCGGCGTTTGAGCAGATCCAGGAACTGACGAGTGCCCAGAAGGCGGCTTCGGAGGCGATGGCTGAAAAATCGGCCGCCCTGCTCGCCACCATGGAAGAGATGCGGCGGGGGCTGCGGCTGGAGATAAACCTGCTGCGCCAGCGGACGGACCTGGATCGGGAAGATCTGAACCAGTTCCTGGGAAACCGCCTGGCAGCCTTTCTGGACACCACCGAGGCCATCGGATACTTTTTCAACGCGATCCAGGCGGAAAAGCGATTTCTGCTCTCCGGGGGAGAGCCGCAACTGGAGGATGCCGTGTTCGGTTACCTTGCCATCGTGGATTCCCGGATGGGCCTGATCCGGCACAAGGCCGAGTCCGCGGGAAACCAGGGCGTCACCGAACAGATCGGCAACATTGGAGCGCAACTGACCGATTACGAAGCGGCATTCCAGCGGATAACAGAGCTGCACGCGGCCCGGCGGGAGCATCTCACCGCAATGCAGGCCGTTTCCGACGCCACGCTGGAGCAGTGCGCCATCATCGCATCGGATCAGCAGACGCGCCTGTTCCAGGCCCAGGAAAAGGGCGCCCGCTTCCTCAACGAAAAGCTGGCCATGGCCGCGGACGCCCACGCCGTCAGCCGCCTGTTTCTGGCCGGCCGCATCTTTGAAAAGAACTACCTGCTGGGAAACGGCGACCCGGAGGCGCTGGCGGGGGCCAGGTCCCGGATCGCGTCCATCCAGGGGTTGATCGGCAACATGAAGGGCCAGGCAGAGGACACGGATGGGGAACGGGTGGAAACGGTGGCGGCGGCCGTGAACGCCTATGAAAGCGCCCTGGCGGAGCTGGCGGCAATCATGGAGCGCCAGCGGGAAGCCGGAGACCGGATGGCCGAGGCGTCCGCCGCCTTCCAGTCGGTGAACCGGGAAATGGGCGCGGCCCAGCGGGAGCGAGTGTCGGCGCGGGTGACCCGATCGCGCCTTCTGATGACGGCGGCCACCGGCCTGTGCATCCTGGCGGGGATTATGCTGTCATGGTATCTCACCCATCTGATCAGCCGGCCCCTAAACCGGATGATCGGCGGCCTTCGGGAGGTGGCCGGTCGGCTGGGAGCCGCCGCATCCGAAGTCTCGGCGGCCAGCGGCGCCCTTTCCCAGATGTCCTCGGATCAGGCCGCCGCCATGGAAGAGACCCTGGCCACCCTCGAGCAGATGGGCGGGATGAGCCGCAACACCGCGGCCCTGACCGGCGGCGTGGAGCGGCTGATGCGGGAAAACATCGAAAAATCGGGCGCCTCCCTTCAGGCCCTGGTGGCGGTGACAAGGCAGATCAACCAGATCGAGCGGGACAGCGACCAGATGCGCCGGATCATCGATTCGATCACCGATATCGCCTTTCAGACCACCCTGCTGTCGCTGAACGCGGCCATCGAGGCGGCCCGGGCCGGCGAGTCCGGCGCCGGATTCGCGGTGGTGGCCAACGAGGTGCGCAACCTGGCCCTGCGGGCCACCGACTCGGCCAACCGCACCCGGGAGCTGCTGGAAGCCAACATCAACCGGTTCAGGGGCGCCTCCGAGGCCGTCCGGTCTGTCAATTCGGATTTCGACACCATCATCGAATCGGCAACTCTCATCGGCGAAAAGGTGGAGGGTATCACCGCATCCACCCATTCCCTGGAGTCGGGCATCGGCCATGTCACCGACTCGGCCCGGGGGGTGGAGGAAGTGACCCGCAACCTGGCTGCCAGCGCCGAGGAATCGGCCGGCGCGGCGGAGGATCTCAACTCCCAGGCGCGCAATCTGCAATTGATGGTGCGCGACCTGGAGACGCTGGTGGCCGGAGGCGGCGCTACCGCTGCCGCAGCCGCGCCATCTCCTCTGCCACCTCGGGCGCCAGGTGCGATGCCGCCCGCTCGATAGCGGGCATGGCCGCCTCCCGAATGGCCGCCACATCCGGCGCGATAAACACCATCCCCCTGGCCTTCAGCTCGCTGGCGTAGAAGGCGTCCTTTTCGTCCTCCGCGCCGTTGCCATGGGCGCGGGCCTCGTCCACGGCCGCCCGGATCAGGGCCTGATCGGCCGGGTCGATGCCTTCGAACCATTTCTCGCTGGCGGTCCAGTGCCAGGGAAAATGGACATGCCCCGTGAGAATGATGTACTGCTGCACCTCCCACAGCTTTCGCGAATAGGGCGATGCCAGGGAGTTCTCATGGGCGTCCACCTGCCCCGTTTTCATGGCCATGTAGATGTCAGGCGCCGGAATCACAAGGGGCGCGGCCCCCAGCTCCTTCCACACATCCACCCAGATCGGAACCGAGGGCAGGCGAATCTTCAACCCCTTGATATCGGCCGGCCCATGAATCTGGCGGTTGGCGGTCATGTGCCGGGGGGCGCGCTTCTGGGGCCCGAAGTCGATGATGCCGCCCTTTTCCGCCGCCAGCTCGCCGATCTTTTTGCCCATGGGGCCTTCCAGATATGCCTTAGCCATCTCCCAGCTTTCGAAATAAAAGGGAATGGAGATGGCATCGTAGGCCTCGGCGAACATGGTTCGGAAAATGCCGCCGGTCAGGGCCATCTGGGTCTGACCGATCTTCATCATCTCCAGCACCTCTTTTTCGCCGCCAAGCTGCCCGCCCATGAAAATCCGGACCTTCAGGCGGCCGCCGGACCGCTCCGCCACGATCTGCCTGAACTTTTCCAGGGCCGCCTCCTCCGAGCCGCCCGGCTTCATGGTGCAGTTGATGCCGATGATGGCGCGATCGGCCGCGGCCGCGTTCATGGCAAGAAGCCATCCTACGATTGCCAGCGCATATAGCAGTGTCCCTGGTATTTTTCTCCAGTTTTTCAATCCCATGGAATTCTCCTTTCCGCTAATAATTTATAATCCGATCAAAAGAGAAAAACCCCTGACGCGATGGTGCTTTTCCCGGCGGCGTTCGGCCCGATAAAGACGGTGATGGGCGACAGCGGAATTCGGACGCAGACGAAACGACGGTAATTTATCAGGCGCAGTTCGGTAATCATCTATCGCCTTCTTCCCACCAGCCGCCGGGCGGCCAGCTTCAGCGCGATGAACATGGCCACGCCGATGATCAGCAGGGATTCTATCGAGCCGCCGAAAAAGATCCAGATGCGGGTCTTCTGGACGAACAGGACCGCGCCGAAGGTGATGGC
>JAABTE010000016.1 GCA_011390035.1 Desulfobacteraceae bacterium
GCATTTTCCGGGTTGTAGAGAATGGCCCAGTCGTCAAACTCCTCCCGCAGTGCCACCATGGGGTTGGCCAGGGCGTGATCCAGCGGATGGGCCATGGCTAAAATTCGATGTTCTTCGGGGTTCTGGGAAACGGGATCACGTCCCGGATGTTGGTGATGCCGGTCACCAGCATCATCAGCCGCTCGAAGCCCAGGCCGAACCCGCTGTGGGGCGCGGATCCATAGCGCCGGGAGTCAAGATACCACCAGTAGCGCGACGGGTCCATCCCGGTTTCGGCCATGCGCCGCTCCAGAACCTCCAGCCGCTCCTCGCGCTGGCTGCCGCCGATGATCTCGCCGATGCTGGGCACCAGCACGTCCATGGCCGCCACGGTCTCGCCGTCGTCGTTCACCCGCATATAGAACGGCTTGATGGTTTTCGGATAATCGAACAGGATCACCGGCCGCTTGAAGTGGACCTCCGTCAGGTACCGCTCGTGTTCCGCCTGAAGGTCCTTGCCGAAGGAGATCTCGTATTCGAACTTGTGCTTGGATTTGTTCAGAATCTCAACCGCCTCTCGGTAGGGCAGGCGGACGTAATCGGAGTTGACGGTGTTTTCCAGCGTTCTGGTCAGGTTCTTGTCCACGAATTTGGCGAACAGCTCGATGTCGTCGGCCCGGTTGTCCATCACCTGGCGCACCACCTCCCGCATCAGGGATTCGGCAAGATCCATGTTGCCGGAAAGGTCGCAGAAGGCCATCTCGGGCTCGATCATCCAGAACTCGGCGGCGTGGCGGCGGGTGTTGGAGTTTTCCGCCCGAAAGGTGGGGCCGAAGGTGTAAACGTCTCCTAAAGCCAGGGCGAACATCTCCGCCTCCAACTGGCCGGAGACGGTGAGGTTGGTCTCCCGGCCGAAGAAATCCTCGGCGAAATCCACCCCCGTGTCGCGCCGGGGCGGGTTGATCGGATCCAGGGTGGTCACCCGGAACAGCTCGCCGGCCCCCTCGCAGTCCGATCCGGTGAGAATCGGCGTGTGGACGTAGGTGAAGCCCCGCTCCCGGAAGAACCCGTGGATGGCGTGGGACAGCTCCGAGCGGATGCGGAAGGCGGCGCCGTATTTGTTGGTGCGGGGCCGCAGGTGGGCGATGGCGCGCAGGAACTCGTCTGTGTGGCGCTTCTTCTGAAGCGGGTAGTTTTCCGGTGCCTCGCCGATGATCGCGACCCGCCCGGCCTTGACCTCCCATTTCTGGCCGCCGCCCTTGGAGGCGATCAGTTCCCCATGGACGGCGATGGCCGCCCCGGTGGTCAGTTTCTTGACGTCCTCGTAGTTTTCCGTGTCGGCGTCTGCGATGACCTGGAGGTTTTTCAGGCAGGAGCCGTCGTTGACCTCGATGAAGGAAAAGTCCCTGGCGTCCCGGCGGGTGCGGACCCAGCCCTTGACCACCACGTCCGGGATGGGGGTCTCGGCCGCCAGGAGATGAACGATTTTGTTTCGTCGCATATGAAGGTCTCCGTCTGGCCGCGTGGGTGGCGCGGCGATTAGGGTCTGTTCAGGTTTATATCATCCTGATGCGTTGGATGCAAGTCGCCCGGCCACCCCAGTATGCCCGAAACCGCCCTCCCCGCGATCCGTCTCGTCCAGCGCGTCCACCGCCACCAGAACCACGCGGGGCAGCTTCTGGATTACCATCTGGGCCACCCGGTCCCCTCGATGGACGGTGTAGGTTTCGCGACCCAGATTGATCAGCGGAATCCGGATCTCTCCCCGGTAATCGGCGTCGATGGTGCCGGGCGCGTTGACGATGCCGATGCCGTGTTTGACGGCAAGGCCGCTTCTGGGCCGGATCTGAGCCTCGTATCCCGGCGGCAGGGCGATGGCGAAACCGGTGGGGGCCGGATAGATATCCCCCGGCGCCAGGGTGACCGGCCCGGCCACGGCGGCGCACAGGTCCATGCCGGCGGAATGGGGCGTCATGGGGCGGGGCAGGGGGATGTCCGCGTCGGTTTCCGGGCGCAGGCGGCGGATGGGAATATGAAGGGGGGGCGTTTCAGGCATGGTCCGGTCAGCCGGCCAGGAGCTTTTCGAAGGGGGCCGCGTCGTCCACGGGGCCCAGCAGGGTGAGGGCGAGGGCCTCCGGCCGGAACAGTTCACGGGCAAGGGCTCGTACCTCCTCGGCGGAGACGGCGTCGATGCGGTCTGCGATTGCCTCAATGGTGAAGTGGGTGTTGAAGTGCAGCTCGTTCTGGGCCAGGCGGACCATCTGGGAATCGACGCTGTCCGCAGACAGGTACAGGCAGCCCCGGGTGTACTGCTTGGCGTTTTCCAGCTCCTCGGCGTCCACCGGCGCGTTGCGGACCCTGTTCAGCTCGGTCAGAACGCATCTGACGGTTTCTTCGGCCCCGGCCGGGTCCACCGCCGTGTAAACGCCGAACAGGCCCGAATCGATATAGGTGGACATGAAGGAATACACAGAGTAGGCCAGCCCCTTGCGCTCCCGGATCTCCTGGAAGAGGCGGGAACTCATGTTGCCCCCCAGGATGGTGTTGAGCAGCGAAAAGGCGAAGCGGCGCGGATCCGTGATGGACACCCCGCCGGCCTCAAAGCACAGATGGAGCTGCTCGATGTCCCGCTCATGGGCGGATACCAGGGAGTGGCCCTCGGCGGGACGGCGTTCCGGCGGCATCGCCCCGTTGGGGATGGCCGAAAAGACCGGCGCCAGCAGATCCACGATGTGCTGGTGGGCCAGGTTGCCCGCCGCGGCGATGACGATCCGCTCGGGGTGGTAAAACCGGGTGAAGAAATCCTTGATGGTCCTGGCCTCCATGGCGGCCACGTTCTTTCGGGACCCCAGCACCGAGCGCCCCAGGGGGTGTTCCCCCCAGTAGGTCCGCTCGGACAGGATGTGCAGGTAATCCTCGGGACTGTCCTCGGTCATCCCGATCTCCTGGAGGATCACCGGCCGCTCCTTTTCCACCTCCTCCGGATCGAAGGCGGAGTTTAGCAGGATATCGCCGAGGATGTCCGTCATGGTCTCCGTGCGCGTGTCCATCACCTTGGCGTGGTAGCAGGTGGTCTCCATGGAGGTGAAGGCGTTGGTGTGGCCGCCGATGGCATCGAACTCCCGGGCGATCTGATAGGCGGACCGCCGGGCGGTCCCCTTGAAGATCATGTGCTCGATGAAATGGCAGATGCCGTTTTCCGCGATGGATTCATCCCGGGCGCCCACATCCACCCATACGCCCATGGATACGGTCCGCGCATGGGGAATCCGCTGTGTCACCACGCGGATTCCGTTTTCCAGCAGGGTTTTATTGGTCATGGCTCTGTCGATCGTTGACGCCGGCGGGGGCCTTCCCACGGGGGCGCCGGACGGCTCCCCCCGGATCGGTCCACGGACCTTGGCCGGCCGTCCCGGCGCCGAAACGCCGGCCCGGCCGGTCCTATTTGTCCTCCGGCGTGGATTTGTCGCTCTGCCCGGCCTCGCCGTCCGCTTCTTCAAGCAGCACCTTGTGGCTCAGGCGGATCTTGCCGTCCCGGTCGACGTCGAGCACCTTCACCCGCAGGGTGTCGCCCTCCTTGACCACGTCGGTCACCTTCTTGACCCTTCGCGTGCTCAACTGAGAGATATGCACCAGGCCGTCGGTGCCCGGCATGATCTGCACGAAGGCGCCGAAATCGGTGGTCTTGACCACCGTGCCCTCGTAGATCTTGCCGATCTCCGGCTCCGCGGTGATCTCCTTGACCATGGCAACGGCCTTGTCGGCCTTCTCCTTGGTGGTGGCGGAAATCTTGACGATGCCCGAGTCGTCGATCTCGATGCGGGTGTCCGTTTCGCTCTGAATGGCGCGGATCATCTTGCCGCCGGGACCGATCACCTCGCGGATCTTGTCCGGGTTGATCTTGACGCTGGTCACCTTGGGGGCGTAGGGCGAGATCTCCTGGCGGGATTCGCGGATGGTTTCCTCCATCCGGTCCAGGATGTGCAGCCGGCCCGTCCGGGCCTGATCCAGGGCGCGCTGCATGATGTCCTTGGACAGCTCCAGCACCTTGATGTCCATCTGAAGGGCGGTGATGCCGTCCTTTGTGCCGGCCACCTTGAAATCCATGTCGCCGATGTGGTCCTCGTCGCCCAGGATGTCCGTGAGGATGGCCACCTGGTCTTCATCCTTGATCAGGCCCATGGCGATGCCGGCAACCGGCATCTTCACGGGAACGCCGCCGTCCATCAGCGCCAGGCTGGCGGCGCAGACGGTGCCCATGGAGGATGAGCCGTTGGACTCGAGCACCTCCGAGACGATCCGGATCACATAGTCGAACTTCTCCCGACCGGGCAGAATCCGCTCCACGGCCCTGGTTGAAAGGCCGCCGTGGCCGATGTCCCGACGGCTGGGGCCCATCATGCGCTTGACCTCGCCAACGGAATAGGGCGGGAAGTTGTAATGGAGCATGAACGGCCGCATCTCCTCGCCGCTTAGGGTCTCCACCCGCTGCTCGTCCTGGCCGGAGCCGATGGTCAGCACCCCCAGCACCTGGGTTTCGCCCCGGGTGAACAGGGCCGAGCCATGGGGCCGGGGCAGAACGCCAACCTCGCAGGTGATGGTGCGGACCTCGTCGCGGTTCCGCCCGTCCATCCGCTTGTTTTCCTTTAAGATCAGATCCCGGCCGATGCGCTTTTTCAGGGAGTCGATGATATCGCGAACCTCGCCCTCCCGCTCGGCGTGGGCCTCCGGCAGATCGGCGATCACCCGCTTCCGCACCTCGCGAAGGGCCTCGTGGCGGGGCATCTTTTCCCGGATCAGCATGGCCTCCCGCAGGGGGGCCTCGGCCCTGGATGTCACCAGTTCCGACAGATCCGCGTCGATCTGCTTTTCGGCGATGACCCGCTTGGGCTTGCCAACGGCCTCCTTCAGCTTGACCTGAAGGTCGATGAGGGGCTGCATGGCCTCGTGGCCGAAATAGATGGCATCCAGCATGTCCGCCTCGCTCACCATGTCCGCCCCGCCCTCCACCATCACCACTCCGGTTCTGGAGCCGGCCACGATGATGTTCAGGTCGCACTTTGCAAGCTCCGGAATGGTCGGGTTGACCACCAGCCGGCCGTCGATGCGGCCCACCCGCACGCAGGCCACGGGGCCGGCAAAGGGGATGTCGGAGATCTCCAGGGCCGCTGAGGCGCCGGTCATGGCCAGCACGTCCGGATCATTTTCCTGATCCATGGACAGCACCGTGGCGATCACCTGGGTTTCATATCGGTAGTTCTTGGGAAAAAGCGGCCGGATGGGCCGGTCGATGATCCGGTCCGTCAGGGTCTCTTTCTCGCTGGGCCGGCCGATCTCCCGGCGAAAGTAGTTGCCGGGAATCCGTCCCGCGGCGTAAATTTTTTCCTGGTACTCCACGGTAAGGGGCAGAAAGTCAACGCCCTCCCGCGCTTCATTCGAAGAGACGACCGTCACCAGGACGATGGTCTCTCCATGCTGGACCACCACTGATCCGGACGCCTGCTTGGCCACCTTGCCGGTCTGGATGCTCAACGGCCTGCCGCCGAGATCCGCCTTGAATACGATTTCCATAATAATGTCTTATCTTCTTAATCCGAGTGTTTCAATAATGGAGCGATATCTCTGGATATCCTTGTTTTTGACATAGTTGAGGAGCCGGCGGCGCTTGCCCACCAGCATCAGCAGACCGCGCCGGGAGTGATGATCCTTCTTGTGGATCTTCAGATGCTCGGTGAGGTAGGTGATGCGATAGGTCAGCAGGCCGATCTGCACTTCCGGCGAGCCGGTATCCTCCTCGTGCAGCTTGTACTTTTTGATCAACGCTTGCTTGTTCTCCGTGGTGAAAACCAATTTCTTTAGCCTCCTTCTTGCATCGGTTTGGATGGTTGAAAAACGCACAGATAGTCAAAACGGCCCGCCTCCGGCCGGAAGCGCAATACGGCCAGCAGCCGGTTATCGGCATTCGTGATCTTCACACAACCGCTCTGCTCGCCGGTCGCGGCCGGGTCTTCAAGGTTTCCCGCGCCCGTCACCATGTCCGCGGCGATGGGCATTCCATGGGCGATGCGCCGGGCCAGCTCGGCATCCGCCGTCCGGCCCGGCATGGTCCTGAGGGCCTCGGCCATGGGGATGAGGCCCGCCCCCGGATTTTCCGCAAGGGCATCGAAATCCACCGCGTCGGCCAGGGTGAAGCCGCCGGCGGCGGTCCGCCGCAGCCGGCTCAGGTGCGCCCCGCATCCCAGCCGGTCTCCGATGTCGGCGCAAAGGGTCCGGATATAAGTGCCGCCGGAGCAGGAGACGGTGAAATGGACCTGCCTTCCGTCCACCCGATCCAGTCGGATCTCGGAAATCCGCACGCGCCGGGGGGGCTTTTCCACTGGTGTTCCCTGGCGCGCCAGCCGGTAGAGCGGAACCCCCTGGTGCTTCAGGGCGGAGTAAATGGGCGGCGTCTGCTCGATTTCCCCCTGGAAACCGGCCATAACGGCCGCGATCTCGCCCTCCGAAAAATTCAGTTCCAACGCCGGGGTTGGTTCCTCCGTCAGGTTCAGTTCCACCGCCGGGGTTGGTTCCACCGTCAGGTTCGGTTCCGCCGCCGGGGTTGGTTCCAGCTCCGGACTTGGTTCCGCCGTCAGGCTCGGTTCCGACGCTGATTCGGGTTCCGGCGCCGGCGCTTCGGTGATTACCCGGCCGGTTGCGTCCTGCGTGTCCGTCCGGACGCCCAGGGTCATCACCGCTTCGTAGGTTTTTTCTCCATGGAGAAAAAACCGCGCCAGCCGGGTGGCCTGGTTCAGGCAACAGATCAAAATGCCCGTTGCGAAAGGATCCAGCGTCCCCGCATGCCCTCCCTTGGCCGCCCCCGCCATCTGCCGGACCCTTGCCAGCGTGGCTGCCGAGCTGATGCCCGCCGGCTTGTCCAGAATAAGGATGCCGTCGGGACCGGCCCATTGGGACGCGTTGGCTCCTCTTCTACTCATATAGCCGAATCACAGGCGATCCGCAAGGTCCAGCATGCCGTTTTTCAATTCGGCGATGCCCGAATCGGTGTTAAACCCGGCGGCGCTGGCGTGGCCGCCCCCGCCGAAGGCGGCCGCGATGCCGGCCACGTCCACCGTTCCGTCGGACCGCAGGCTTACATGGTAGCGGTGGCAGCCGTTGGGCCGGCCCATCCAGCCGTTTCCGCCGTGGGCGCTTTTTTCGATCTCGTGGATCAGCACGGCCACCTTCACATTCCGGATGCGCCGGGCGTAGTTGATCATCCCGTCCACGTCCTCGGCGTGGGTGCCGGTCTCGTGGAACATGTCACGGGTCAGGGTCATCAGGGACAGCTTGCCGTTGTCCGAGATCTCTATGGAGTCCAGCGCCCGGTTCAGCAGCTTGATCCGCCCCAGCGAGTAGGTGCCGTACACATGCTTTGCCACCTTGTACGGGTCGGCCCCGAGGGCCACCATCCGGTTGCAGATCTCAAAGGATGCCCGGCTGGTGTTGGCGAAGCGGAAGGAGCCCGTGTCCGTGAAGATGCCCGTGTAGATGGCCGTGGCCATGTCCGCGTCGATGTCGATGCCCATGGCCGTGATCAGGCGATGGACCATCTCCGCGGTGGCGCAGGCCCGCTCGTCCACCATGCGCAGGTGGCCGAACCCGGTGTTGGTGGCGTGATGATCGATGTTCACCACCGCCGGCAGGGAGCGGAGCAAAAGCTCGATCTCCCCTGTCCGGGACAGGTCTCCGCAGTCCAGCACCACGGCCGCGTCCACCCGGCGACGCCGGGGCGGCCGGCGGGTGATCCGCTCCACCGAGGGCAGAAAGCGATAAACCGCCGGAATCGGGCTTTCGTTATAAAGCGTGGCGTTCCGGTTCGACTTCAACAAAGCCAGCCCCAGGGCGAGCAGCGAGCCGATCGCGTCGCCGTCCGGGTTTGTGTGGGTTGTGAGCAGGATGTGTTCACTCTGTTCCAGAAGGCTTCGGATCTGGTCTATGATCTGGTTCATCGGCTTCGTTTATCGACTTGAGCAGCTTTTCGATTCTGGATCCGTATTCGATGGATTCGTCGTACTGAAAGCGCAGCCCGGGCATGTATCGCAATTCCAGTTTTTCGGCCAGTGTCCGCTTGATGTACCCGCCGGCGCTGGTGAACCCCTCGAGGGCGGCGCTCCGGTCCTTGCCGGTGCCCGCCGTGGAGAAGTAGATCCTGGCGTTTTTCAAATCCCTGGACATCTCGACCCCGGTGATGGTAACCATCTCCAGCCTCGGGTCGCTGATTTCCTTGCGGAGGATTTCGGACAGATTCCGTGCAATAAGCTCCGAAACCCGATCCGCCCTCGTGTGTTGCCTCATATGTTGATCAATTCCATTTCGGTATCGATTACCTCGGCCACGCCCAGATCCTCGGCGAAGTTAAAGACCTTGTCGATCTTGGCGTTGATCACCTGCCGGTCGTTGCCGACCAGGGCGAAGCCGATCTCCGCCCGCCCATGCTGATCATTGGCCCCCACCTCGGCCACCGAGGCGTTGAAGTGGTTGCGGATCTGATGGACGATCTTCTGCGTGACGCTCCGCTTGGCTTTAAGCGAATGGCAGTCATGCAGCCTGAAAACGATGATGCCGAGGCCGATTACCATAATATTACAAAGTCTTGCGCGTTATGCGGCGCATGGGGCGCCGCTTTCCGCGGGGTTCCGATGCTTTCCGGCGCTCTGATGCGCTCAGGAGCTGGTCAGCTCCGGCTTGATTTCCTCCATGAAGAAACATTCCATCACGTCATTGACTTTAAGGTCATTGAAGTTCTCGATGCCGATGCCGCACTCGTAGCCGGAGGCCACTTCCTTCACGTCATCCTTGAAGCGCCGCAGGGAGCCGATCTTTCCGGAGTAGATGACAATCCCGTCCCGGATCAACCGTATCTGAAGGCCCCGCTGGATCTTGCCGTCGGTGACGTAGGAGCCGGCGATGGATCCCACCTTGGGCACGTGGAAGACCTCCCGGATCGCGGCCGAGCCCACCACCCGCTCTTCGAAGGTGGAGGACATCATGCCCACGATGGCGTCCTGGATGTCCTTGATGGCGTTGTAGATGACGTTGTAAAACCGCATGTCCACCTGCTCTTCCGACGCCATGGACTGGACCTTGGCCGACGGGCGCACGTTGAACCCGAGGATGATGGCGTTTGACACCGCGGCCAGGGAGACATCCGACTCGGAGACCGTGCCGGTGGCCGCGTGGATCACGTGGATGGCCACCTCTTCGTTGGACAGCTTGGTGAGCGAGTCTTTCAGCGCCTCGATGGAGCCATGCACGTCCGCCTTGATGATCAGGTTGAGGTCCTTGACCTCGCCCTTTTGCATCTTCTCGAACAGCTTTTCCAGGTTCATGCGGCTGGTCTTGGCCAGCTCCACGGAGCGCTGCTTCTGCATCCGGTGGTCGCTGACCTGCTTGGCGCTCTTGTCGTCGGCCAGGGACACCATCTCGTCGCCGGCGTTGGGCACGCCGGACAGGCCCAGGATCTCCACCGGAATGGAGGGGCCCGCCGAATCCACCTGGACGCTCCGGTCGTTTATCAGCGCCCGGATCTTGCCGTGATGGATGCCGCAGACCACCGCGTCGCCGGCCCGCAGCGTGCCGTCCTGGATCAGCACCGTGGCCACCGGGCCCCGGCCGGCGTCCAGCTTGGCCTCCACAACGTAGCCCACGGCCAGCTTTTCGGGGTTGGCCTTAAGCTCCAGCACTTCAGACTGGAGCAGAATCATCTCCAGCAGCTCGTTGATACCCTGGGCCTGCTTTGCCGAGACCATCACGAAGATGGTGTCTCCGCCCCAGGCCTCCGGCACCAGGCCCTGCTCGGACAGCTCCCGCATCACCTTGTCCGGGTCGGCGTTGGCCTTGTCGATCTTGTTCACCGCCACGATGATGGGCACTTCAGCCGCCCGGGAGTGGTTGATGGCCTCGACGGTCTGGGGCATCACGCCGTCGTCGGCGGCCACCACCAGCACCACGATGTCGGTGACGGTGGCGCCCCGGGCCCGCATTGCGGTGAACGCCTCGTGGCCGGGGGTGTCCAGAAAGACGATCTGGCCGCCTTCGGTCTCCACATAATAGGCGCCGATGTGCTGGGTGATGCCGCCCGCCTCGTTTTCGGTGATGCGGGTTTTCCGGATCACGTCCAGCAGGGATGTCTTGCCGTGATCGACATGGCCCATGATGGTGACCACCGGCGGCCGCTCGGCCATCTTTTCCGGGTCATCGGTCCCGGTGGTCTTGAGCAGGGCCTCTTCCTCGAAGGCCGCCCGCTCCGCCTCGTAGCCGAACTCGGCGGCCACCAGGGAGGCGGTCTCGAAATCGAGGGTCTGGTTCACCGTCACCATGATGCCCTGGCCCATCAGCTTCATGATGATCTCGTTGGCCTTGATGCCCATGCGCTTGGCCAGATCCGACAGGGCGATGGTGTCGTCCACCTTGATGCGGCGCTTGATGGCCTTGGGCGTGGTGATCTGGGTTTTTTGAGACGGGGCCGGCTTGACCTTGGCGCCCTTGCGGCCCTTGCCCCGGCGGGCGGAGCCGGCGTACAGGTCGGCGCCCTCCACCACCTCCTTGCGCTTGAAGGAGATCTTCTTCTTGGCCCAACGGTTCTCCCGGGGCTTCTTGTCCTTGGCGGCGGCATCCTCGGGCGCGGCGGCCGCGGGGCGCTTGCCCCGCCGGTGCCGGTCTTCGCCCGCGTCGCTGTCGCCTCCCGCATCTTCTGCCCGGGCCGCTGGCTCCTGAGCCGCCGGGGTCTCCTTTTTCAGAGACGCCACCGGCTGGGTGGGCAGCTTGATGATCTTTGCAGGCGTGTCTTTCCTGGACTTCTTCTTTTTCTTTCGAGACGGCTTTTCACCCTGGTTAGAATCGTCTTTAGAATCGTCTTTAGACTCGTCGGCAGATTCCGCGTCCGATTCTTTGGCCGGCTCTTCGGATTCTTTAGCCGGCTCTCCGGACGGCGCCTTGCCCTCCGAATCGTCCGACGCCTTGTCGGCGGGCGCTTGATCGGTCGGGGCTTGATCGGCCTCAGCCGAGGCCCGGTCGTCCGATGCCGTGTTTCCGGTGTTTTTCGCCGTTTTGTCCGCCGACGGGGCTTGTTCTTTATCCGTCGCCGGGGCCGTTTCCTTGTCCGCCGCAATGGCGTCGGCGCGTTCCGGGGCCTTTTCGGCGGCCGGGCCGGATGCGGCCTCCGCCGGGGTTTCATGGGCTGAATCCGGTTTTCCCGCCGCCGCCTTTCCGACTTCGGCCGCCTCCGGGGCGGCCTCGCCGGCCTTGGGGGCCGCCGGGGCCTGGGATTCCGGCTCTTCAGCGCCGGCGCCGCCGGCCGCCTCCGCGGGCTTGCCCGCCGGTTTTCGGGTTGATTCCGGCAGGGAAATCACCCGGGCGGAATCCGATTTTTTACCTGTCCTGGCGGTGGATTTGGCTTTCGACTTTTTCTCCGGCTCCTTCTTTTCAGCCCCATGGGTGGATTTCGGGGCAGCCGCGTCGGACGAGGCCCGGGCGCCGGTGGCCGCGTCCTTTTCGGGGCCGACTTTCGTATCGGCCCTCATGCCGGTCTTGGCATGGGCCGGCGCGGCGGCATCTTCGGCCGCCGGCTGTTTGGCGGACGGCCTGGCCGCCTCCGATTTTCCCGCCTTCCGGCCCGCTTCCGCGGGCGGTTGCTGGGCTGGCGCCGAAGCCGCTTCCTCCGAAGCCGCCATGGGCTCGGTGGACTCCTCGCCGGCCGATTTGCGAGACGCGGAATTGCCGCGCCGCCGGATGATCGTCGGTTTAACGCGAATATCCTCCATCCCCCCCGCCTTTTTGCCGCGAAGCTTCGCTTTGATGGTGTTGACCGTATCGTCGTCCAGGGAACTCATATGACTTCTCACGGGGACATCCAATTCCTTGAGCTTTTCAAGCAGCGCTTTGTTTTTCATATTGAGATCCCTGGCAAGCTCGTAAACTCTGATATTTGCCATCCATCCCCCTTTTTATCCCGGTATCTACGCATTTTCAATGTTTTCAGGCGTCCCTTCGGAAACGTCTTCCCGGCTCTCCGCCACGCCGTCCGTCTCCGTCTCCGTCGGCGTTTCCGCCGGCGTCTCCGTAGGCGTCTCCGTCGGCGTCTCCGCCGGCGTTTCCGTCGGCGTCTCCGCCTCCGCCCCTTCGGGGCCGGCGTCGCCGACGTCCTCGGAGACCGGGACCCCGTCCGCCGCTGCTTCAGTCCCCTGTCCGGATTGTTCCTGATTTAACGCATGTTTTTTTGCTTGTTCAATCAGTTTTTCAGCGGTTTCCTCGATCATTCCGCGCACCATCATAAGGTCCTCGACGGTGGCCTTGGCGACCTCCTCGGCCGAGAAAAAGCCCTTTTCATAAAGGGCGTCCGCCTGGCTGATGCCCACTCCCTCCATGGAAATCAGGGAGTTGTAGCCTTCCTTCATGGTCTTGCTGTAATGGCTCTCGCTCTTTACATCCAGGCGCCATTTGGTCAGCCTGGACGCAAGGCGCACATTCTGGCCCTTCTTGCCGATGGCCACCGACAGGAACTCGTCGGGCACGATCACCTCCATGGAGCGATGCTCCTCGTCGATGATCACCCGCGAGATCTCCGCCGGCGCCAGGGCGTTGCAGACGAACTTGGCCGAATCGATATGCCATGGGATGATGTCAACCTTCTCGCCCCGCAGCTCCTGCACCACGCTCTGCACCCGGCTGCCCTTCATGCCCACGCAGGCGCCCACCGGATCGATTTCCGAATCGATGGAGGCCACGGCGAACTTGGAGCGGCTGCCCGGCTCCCGGGCCGTGCCCACGATGTTGACAATGCCCTCGGCGATCTCCGGCACCTCGGTTTTAAACAGGGCGATCAGAAAGCTCGGATGGCTGCGGGACAAAATCACCTGGGGCCCCCGGCTTTCCAGGCGCACGTCCAGGATGTAGGCCCGCAGCCGGTCTCCCCGGCGATACACCTCCCGGGGCACCTGCTCGCGCTCGGGCAGCACGCCCTCGGTCTGGCCGAGGCTCACGATGATGTCGCCCCGCTCGAAGCGCTGGACGATGCCGTTGATGATCTCGCCCTTGCGGTCGATGAAGCTGGAGTAAACCGCGTCCCGCTCGGCCTCTTTCATCTTCTGGATGATCACCTGCTTGGCCGACTGGGCCGCGATCCGGCCGAAGGTGGCCGTGTCCAGCTTCATGCCGAGGCTGTCGCCGATCTCGCAGTCAGGGTCCAGGGTCTGCCCCTCCTCGATCTCCATCTGAAGCAGGTCGTCCACAACGTCCTCCACCACCTCCCGGAACTGGAACACCTCGATCTCGCCGGTGGAATCGTTGTATTTTGCCTCGATGTCGATCCGGCTGCCGAATTTCTTCTTGGCCGCGGATTTCAGGGCTTCCTCCAGGGCGCTGATCAGGATATCGGTGTTGATTCCCCGGTCGCGGCTCACCTGATCGATGACGCGCTTTATCTCGTTGAAAAGCATTCTTCCTAATCTCCGTTTAGTCTGTCAGCCGGGCCCGCGTGATCCGGTCGAAGGGAATGCGGATGATCCGGCCCCCCTTGTCCAGCAGGACCTCGTCCGCCTCGACTCCCGCAAGGACGCCGGTGAAGTTCTTCTGGCCCTCGATGGGCTCGGCGCACCGGACGCGCGCCCCGCGCCCGGCAAAGCGCGCGAAGTCGGACAGCCGCCCCACCGGCCGCTCAAGCCCCGGGGACGACACCTCCAGATTATAAGCGCCGCTGTCTTCCAGATGCGCGTCCAGAATGTCGCCCAGCTCGCGGCTGATGCCGGCGCAGTCGCCCAGCGTCACCCCGCCCGGCTTGTCGATGTACAGCCGCAGAATCCGGCCGCCCGGCTCCCGGCGAAACTCCACGTGGACCAGCTCCATGCCCATTCCCGCGCACAGGGGCTCGGCCAGCTCCCGCGCTCGCGCCGCGATCCGCTTGTCCCGCTCGGCGGCATTGGACCGCCGGGCCGCCTCGACTTCCGCCGGGGGCCTGTTGTCTTGCTTTTTATCCGTCATCGGCCTTTTTTAAAAAACAAAAACGGGCAGCCGCCCGTTTTTCGAATAAGTAAACCTTCTTGCAGTGGATGTTAAGGTCTTATCTCTTCATAATAGCGCCATTAAAATTGATCCCAGCCACTTCTGCGTTGACAAAAGGCTTACTCCACGGATTCCAACTCATGGGATTCCAACTTATCCATTGAGGCGGATGCAAGGCTGGAGCGGGCAACGAGATTCGAACTCGCGACACCAAGCTTGGGAAGCTTGTACTCTACCAACTGAGCTATGCCCGCTCATCCTCAAGAGAAACTAATAAACCTATTTTTGCCATTTGTCAACAGGTTTCCGCTTCAAGCGCCCATGTCCGGGCAGGGGGCAGGGCGTCATCTGGCCACACCCCACACCAGCCCCACGAAGGCCGCTCCGACGCCTGCGGCGAAGTAGCCTCGGTACTCGTCAAAGCCGAGGGCCGCGTACAGGCCGGCAGCCACGACGCCGAAGGCCATCAGCAGGCCCACGATCAGCGCCGGCGTGATTCGCTTGCCCAGAAATACCACCGGCTTTTGGCCCTGTTGTTTTCCGCTCTTTTTCATTGTCTCTACCGGTTCCGATTTTCGAGGTTTTCCAGAATCCTGCTCAGGGTCGTTTCCATGTTGGCCGAGGATTTCCGGATGGCGTCCAGGTGATCCGCCACGCTGGCGTGATCATCCGGAATCCGGGTGGGCCGGTCATGAAAGGAGCCCAGTTGCCGGGAGATCTCGTCGAGCCGGATGCCCATGGTCACCAGCAGGTACAGCAGCACGGCGAAGGCCAGCTCCGTTTCCCGCCAATAGAAAAAATAAAAGCCCCCCAGGATGATGGCCAGAAAGATGGCGCCGCTGATGGCGTAGGGGTTGCCGGGAATCCTCATGAGCGCCCCGCTTCTTTACCGCCAGGCATCTGGCGGACATTTCCCAGGGAGGGCGCGGAAATCTCCGCCCGCTTGGGCCGGCTGTAGAGCATGGCCAGGACCGACAGCCCGAGAAAAAAGTAGAGGGTGGTGAAGGAGTCTCCCAGCAGCAGAAGCACAAGGCCGTAAATCGCCACCGCCTCGCTCAGGGCCGCCGAGACGATCACCACGATGATATACCGCGCCCCGGCGCCGGCATACATCGTCCCGGCTCCGGGCACCCGCGTCCCGGCCAGCATCCGCCCCCGGATGAAGGGCAGGGCCGCCAACTGAAGCAGGGCGACTGCCAGCAGGATGTTTCGGATGAGGGGCAGGGGGATGTCGGCGTCGTCAAAGCCGCCCAGGGTTCCGGCGGCCGCCAGCATGTGGCCGATGACCCCATAGATGACGATGGCGGCCGCCATGGCGCCCCAGATGATCCAGGCCACCCGCCATTGCTGTTTTTCCTCGGTTTTTTCCTTGGTCTGTTCCACGGATGTTCGTCCTCTCTTGCTCCCGGGCCCCGCCCGTGATATGGCTCTTGCCTCAAGCCCTTGGGATACTATGGCAATTTTTTTACATTCGGTCAATCGATATGTGGACAGGATGCGGGGTCCCCGGACAGAATGGACAATCTCGGGGCGGAATGGACAATCTATGGAAAAGACAGATATCCTGCTGGTGGCGCCGCCCATGCGGGATTTTTACCTGACGGCCAAGCGAACGATTCCGTATGGGCTGGCCTGCCTCGCCGGGGCGGCCCGGCGGGCGGGGTTTTCCGCGGCGATTCTGGACGGGCTGGCCACCCGCCGTTCCAGGCGGATCCCGTGGCCGGCGGAGATGGGCCATCTGGCGCCCTATTACGGGCGGCCGGATACGTCTCCCTTTGCCCTGTTTCATCCGTATCGGCATTACGGCTACAGCTATGAGCATCTGGGCCGGGAGGTTCGGGAGTCCGGCGCCTTTCTGGTGGGCATCGCCGCCGGTTTCACCCCTTACGCCGGCGAGGCGCTGGAGATGGCGGCCGCGGTCCGGCGGTGGCGTCCGGAGGCGGTTATCGTCATGGGCGGGCATCATCCAACGGCCATGCCCGAGGCGGCGCTGGCCCATCCGGCGGTGGATTATGTGATCCGGGGGGAGGGGGAGGCGGCGCTGCCGGCCCTGGCCCGGGCGCTGAAAGGGGGGGCGGGCCCGGCCGATCTGGACCGGGTGCCGGGCCTCTGCCGGCGGGGGGCGGATGGCGGCATGATCATTCGGGAGCCGGCGGTGGTGGATCTTGCGGCGTGTCCGGAGCCGGCAATGGACCTGATCCGGTGGGACTTTTATCGCCGGGGCGCGGGGGCGGCGGCCGAGGTGGTGGCCAGCCGGGGGTGCCCCATGCGCTGCTCGTACTGCTGCCTTGGAAGCGGATGGCCGCCGTATCGGCGGCGGCCCGTGGCGGATGTGCTGGCCGAGATCGTCCGGGCCGTCCGGGAGTTCGGGGCGGGCTTCATCGATTTCGAGGACGAGAACCTGTCCTTCGACAGGCGCTGGTTTGCCGCGCTGCTGGCCGGCATCCGGGAGGCGCTGGGGGAGGGCGCCGTGGAGCTGCGGGCCATGAACGGCCTGTTTCCTCCAACCCTGGACGGCGAATTGATCGATGCCATGAAGGCGGCCGGCTTCCGGGCCCTCAACCTGTCATTGGGGTCAATGGACCCGGAACAGCTTGCCCGCTTCAATCGGCCGGATGTCCGGGCCGCAACGGAAGGGGCGCTCAGGATGGCCCGGGAGCGGGGGCTTTCCGCCGTCACCTATATAATAGTTGGGGCGCCGGGCCAGGCGGCCGCCTCCTCCCTGGCGGATCTTTTGGCCCTGGCCCGGCTGCCGGGGCTGGTGGGGGTGTCGGTCTTCTATCCGGCGCCCGGCTCGGCCGATCACGACCGATGCCGGCGGCTGGGACTGTTGCCCGCCGAGCTGTCCCTGATGCGCTCCGCGGCGCTGCCCATCGCCCATGGGACGACGCGGACGGAGACCGTAACGCTGCTGCGCCTGGGGCGGATCATAAATTTCATGAAGGCGCTGAGGGCGCTGAGGGCGGAGGGGGCGGAAGGGGCGGAAGG
>JAABTE010000164.1 GCA_011390035.1 Desulfobacteraceae bacterium
GGGCCAGAAAGATGAAGGCGATGATGGGCGCATCGGTGATGAGCGGCGACAGGGCCACCTTTATCCCCTCCATGGCCCGGTGGCGCAGGGTCTGGCGAATCACCAGGGTGGTGAGGGGGCCGGGGGCGAATCCGGCGCTCAGGCCGAACAGAGCGCCCGAAGCCAGGTAGGGCAGGGCGCTGGAAACCAGGGATGGCGGGGCGCTCAAGTGCCGGCGATCTCCGCAGCCGTCGCCGTCGGCCCCGGCTCAGGCTTAGACCCCGGCTTAGACTCAGGCTTTGGCTGGACCGTTTCCTTTAGCATGCAGCAGGCGATGCGATATTCCGGGGCGCCGTCGGGCCGGTAGGACAGGTTGTCCGGCTGCACCAGCTTGTTGATCACGCAGCCTTCCGGGATTTGGAGCGAAAACAGGCCATTTTCCGTGATGCCCTCCCGCCGGACCAGCCCGCCGTCACGGATGCGCATCCCGTGCATGGGATAGTCCTCGCACAGGGGGCAGCGATAGACCCGGCCGTTGGGGAAGATAAAGTAGTTGTCCGCCAGCAGGCCGGCGCATTCAAAGGGCTCGTTTTCGGCCAGAAAGACCTTCGGATAGGTGACGATGATGCCCATCTCCGCGGCCGCCGCGGCCACTGGGGGAACCATCTGCTCCCACTGATTGCGGGTCAGTTGCAGATCGGCCCCCGCGCCGGCGGATTTGCCCCGGATGCCGATCACCTGGATGAAAAACCGGCGGACGCCCAGAGCCGCCAGCAGGGGCGGCATCCGGGACAGCTCGTGGATGTTGTCCCGGCTCGCGGTGTAGATCAGGCTTGTGTGAAACCCCTTTGCCACCGCCTTCCGGATGCCGGCCACGCAGGCATCGTAGGCTCCCTGGCCCCGGATGGCGTCGTTGGTTTCGGCCGTGGCGCCGTCCAGGCTGAAGCTCAGGTAGTCAAGGTCGTCCGGTCCCGACCGCTCCAGAAAATTGTGGAACAGGTAGCCGTTTGTGTCCACCGTGATGGAGCCGTATCCCATGGACCGGGCGGCGCGGATGATCTCCGGCAGGTCCGGATGGAGGGTCGGCTCGCCCCCCAAAAGCACCAGGTTGGCCCCGGAGTCCGCCAGCAGCCGTAGCCACTCAATGGCCTCGGCCGCCGGCAGCATCCGTATTCCGTGCTGTTTCGGGTTGATGTAGCAGTGGCGGCAACGCAGGTTGCAGGCCGTAAGGATGTGAAGAAAGACGTTGCGGGTATCCTTTGAAAAGGAGACGGTGCGTTTCATCCTTCCAGGCAGTCCTTGCCCGCGCCGTCCTCGATGGGCACCGGATAGCAGCCGTCAAAACATGCCTTGCAGAAGTGATTCTCCGCGTCCGCGATCTCCGTGGATTCCAGCAGCCCCTCCAGGCTCAGGTAATACAGGCTGTCCAGGCCCAGGTAGTTCCGCAGCTCCTCCACCGACATCTGGGCGGCGATCAGCTCGCCCTTGGTGGAAAAGTCGATGCCGTAATGGCACGGAAACCTGTGGGGCGGCCCGCTCACCCGCAGGTGGACCTTTCGCACCCCCAGCTCCCGCAGGGCCTTGACCCGGGTCCTGACGGTTGTGCCCCGGATGATGGAATCCTCGATGATGATGATCTCCTTGCCGCGGAGCAGCTCCCGCACCGGGTTGAGCTTGATGCGCACGGAAAAATCCCGCATGGACTGGGTGGGCTGGATGAAGGTGCGGCCCACATAGTGGTTCCGGATCATGCCCATTTCAAAGGGAATTCCCGATTCCTCGGAATAGCCGATGGCGGCATAGTTGCCCGAATCGGGGAAGGGCATCACCAGGTCCGCTTCCACCGGCGCCTCCCGGGCCAGCCGCCGGCCGTGGGCCTTTCGCACGAGGTAAACGTTTTTTCCGTAAATATTGGAATCCGGCCTTGCGAAATAGATGAACTCGAAGATGCAAAAGGCGCTCCGGGCCGGCTCCTGGGCCTTGATGGACCGGATGCCCTTGTCGTTGATGATCACGATCTCCCCCGGCTCCACGAACCGGACGAAGTCAGCGTTCACCAGGTCCAGCGCGCAGGTCTCCGAGGCCAGCACATAGGCGCCGTTGAGATGGCCGATGCAAAGGGGCCGGAACCCGTTCGGGTCCTTGATGCCGATGATCTCCCCCCGGCTGGTTAGCACGGCCAGGGAAAAGGCCCCCTTCAGCCGGCGCACGCTTTCCACCAGAGCGCCCTCAAAGCCCCGGTTGAGGTTCTTCACCAGCAGGTGCAGGAAGATCTCCGTGTCCATGGTGGTCTGAAAGATGGACCCGGCCTCCTCCAGCTCCCGCTTGAGCAGGTGGGCGTTGACGATGTTGCCGTTGTGGGCCACGGCGTAAGAGCGATGGCGGTGATGCACCACAAAGGGCTGGGCGTTGAAAAAGATGGAAGAGCCGGTGGTGGAGTACCGCACATGCCCGATGGCCGCCCGGCCCTGGAGCGCCTCGAGGTGCTCCATCTCGAACACGTCCGGCACCAGCCCCATGCCCTTGTGGGCGATGATCCGGCCGTCCCGCTCCACGGCGATGCCGGCGCTCTCCTGCCCCCGGTGCTGGAGGGCGTAAAGACCGAAATAGGAGAGCTTGGCCGCCTCGGGATGGTTGTGGATGGCGAAAATGCCGCAGGATTCCCTGGGCTTGTCCTCCTCGCCCGCGCAAATTCCCGAGGAATCTGAACCTTTTAAATTCAGGTCCATGGTATTCAGGTCCATGGCATTCAGGTTCTTGGTCTTCAGGTTTTTGGTATTCAGGCCCTTGATGTTCAGGTCCTTTGTGATCAGGCTTTTGGAATCTAAATGGGTTTCTTTCGAAACTGTCATGATGTCTGGCTGTTGTATTCCTGAATGGTTTTCACTGAAAGCGCCGAGTCCAGCAGCGCGATGACGCCCAGGCTCACGGCCTGGGCGCCGGCGATGGTCGTGGTGTACGGAATGCCGTACTTGATGGCGGCCCGGCGGATGTGATAGCCATCCCGCCTGGACTGGGTTCCCGGCCCCGTGTTGATGATGAGCTGGATCTCCCCGTTCTTGATGGCGTCCACCACATGGGGCCGGCCCAGGGAGACCTTGTTGATGGGCTGGGCCGCGATGCCTTGGTCGTTCAGGCAGGCGGCGGTGCCGGCGGTGGCGATGATCCCGAACCCCCGGTCCATCAGGGTCCGGGCGATCCGGACGGCCGCCTCCTTGTCCCGGTCCATCACGCTGATAAAGACATTTCCCTTCAACGGCAGCTTCTGGCCCGCCCCCAACTGGCTCTTGGCGTAGGCCGCGCCGAAGGTTGCATCAATGCCCATCACCTCGCCGGTGGATTTCATCTCCGGCCCCAGCAGGGTGTCCACGTCCGGGAACCGGTCAAAGGGCAGCACCGCCTCCTTCACGGCCACATGGCGCAGCGTCTGCTCGGTTTTCAGGCCAAGCTCCGACAGCTTCCGGCCCAGCATCACCTTGGTGGCCAGCCGCGCCAGGGGCACCCCCGTGGCCTTGGAGATGAAGGGGATGGTGCGCGACGCCCTGGGGTTGACCTCCAGCACGAAAAGCCGGTCTCCTTTGATGGCGTACTGCACGTTCATCAGCCCCACCACCCCCAGCTCTCCGGCCATGGCCTTTGTGGCGTCGGATATCCGTCCGATCATCTCCTTCGACAAGGTTCGGGGCGGAACAACGCATGCCGAGTCTCCCGAATGGATCCCCGCCGCCTCGATGTGCTCCATGATCCCGCCGATTATGGTCTCGGTTCCGTCCGAGATGGCGTCCACGTCCACCTCCACGGCCTCTTCCAGAAACTTATCCACGAGGATCGGATGCTCCGGCGAGGCCAGGATGGCCAGCCGCATGTAGTTTTCAAGGTCCTTGCGGTCGCTGACGATCTTCATGGCCCGCCCCCCCAGCACATAGGATGGCCGCACCACCACCGGATAGCCGATGCGCTCGGCGATAACCGAGGCCTCTTCCGGGCTGGTTGCGGTGCCGTTGGCCGGCTGAATCAGCCCCAGCTTGTCCAGCATTGCCTGGAACAGCTTCCGGTCCTCGGCCCGATCGATGCTCTCCGGCTGGGTTCCCAGAATCGGCACCCCCGCCGCATGCAGGGGAGCTGCCAGGTTCAGGGGCGTCTGGCCCCCGAACTGCACGATGACCCCCATGGGCTTTTCGATTTCCACGATGTGAAGCGTGTCCTCCAGGGTCAGCGGCTCAAAGTACAGCTTGTCCGAGGTGTCGTAGTCGGTGGACACGGTTTCGGGGTTGGAATTGACCATGATGCTCTCCACGCCCTCCTCCCGCAGCCCGAAGGAGGCATGCACGCAGCAATAGTCAAATTCGATCCCCTGCCCGATGCGGTTGGGCCCGCCGCCCAGTATCATCACCTTCTTCCGGTGGGAGACGCGCGCCTCCTCCTCCGTCTCGTAGGTGGAGTAGTAGTAGGGCGTGACCGCCTGAAACTCCGCGGCGCAGGTATCCACCAGCTTGTAAACGGGCCGCAGCCCCATGGCCTTTCGCCGTGTGGCCACCGCGGCCTCCGTGGTGCCGGTCAGGTGAGCGATCTGTCGGTCCGAAAACCCCCATGACTTGGCTTTTCTCAAAAGCTCCGGAGGCGGCGCCCCGTCTGCGGCACAGCCCGCTCCGCCCACTCCGTCCGCTCCGCCCACTACGTCCACTCCGTCCGCTACGTCCACTACGTCCACTCCATTGCGTCCGGCGCCTCCCACGGACGCCCGAATCTCCCCCTCGCACGCCACGATCTGTTCAAGCTGCCGCAAAAACCAGGGATCGATCCGCGTCAGGGCATGGATGCCCTCAACGGACATCCCCGAAAGCAGGGCATGTCGCAAATAAAAAATCCGCTGGGAATTGGGCACCGCCAGCTTCTCGTGGATCTCCGCCTCCGGCGGCGGGGCGCCATCCCGGTCGTCCACGTCCTTGCCGTCCGCGCCGAACCCGTGCCGGCCGATCTCCAGGGACCGCAGTCCCTTCTGGAGCGCCTCCTTGAAGGTCCGGCCGATGGCCATGGTCTCTCCCACCGATTTCATGGCCGTGGTCAGGTAATCCTTCGTCTCGGGGAACTTCTCGAAGGTCCACCGGGGGATCTTCACCACGCAGTAATCCAGCGTCGGCTCAAACGACGCCATGGTCTCGCCGGTGATGTCGTTGGGTATCTCGTCCAGGGTGTAGCCCACCGCCAGCTTGGCGGCGATCTTGGCGATGGGGTATCCGGTGGCCTTGGAGGCCAGGGCCGACGACCGCGACACCCGGGGGTTCATCTCGATCACAACCATCTGTCCGTCGGCCGGGTTGACGGCGAACTGCACGTTGGAGCCGCCCGTGTCCACCCCGATCTCGCGCATGATGGCGATGGCCGCGTCCCGCATGGCCTGGTACTCCCGGTCCGTCAGGGTCTGGGCCGGGGCCACGGTTATGGAATCGCCCGTGTGAACGCCCATGGGGTCCATGTTCTCGATGGAGCAGATGATGCAGCAGTTGTCTTTTCGGTCCCGCATCACCTCCAGCTCGAACTCCTTCCAGCCGAGTATCGATTCCTCCAGCATCACCTGGTGGATCATGCTGGCGTCCAGGCCCGCGGATGCCATGGCCTCCAGCTCCTCGGGGTTGTAGGCCACGCCGCCGCCGGTGCCGCCCAGGGTGTAGGAGGGGCGCACGATGATGGGATACCCGAGGGATTCAGCCGCCCCCATGGCATCGGAAAGGGTTTCGGCGATGGCGCTTTTGGGCACCCGCAGGCCGATGTTCGCCATTGCGCGGCGGAACTGGTCCCGGTCCTCGGCCTTTCGGATGGAAGCAACGGATGCGCCGATCATCTCCACGCCGTACTGCTCAAGAACGCCCATGCGGGCAACGGCCACGGCGGTGTTTAAACCCGTCTGGCCGCCCAGGGTGGGCAGGAGGGCGTCGGGGCGCTCGCGCTCCACGATCCGGGCCACGATCTCCGGGGTGACCGGCTCGATGTAGGTGCGGTGGGCGGTTTCCGGAT
>JAABTE010000165.1 GCA_011390035.1 Desulfobacteraceae bacterium
CGTCGCGCTCTTCAAGGAAGGGGGCGCGCATCTCCAGCAGCAGCTCGGCGAAAATCTCCCTGCGGACGGCTGCCGCCCGGGGGAGGGCCGGCGGGGCTTCAGACGTTTGCCGGTGTCCGGTTTCAGCAGGCGCCGCAGTCGCGGGTCCGCCGCTCGAAGCCTGGCTTTCCGGACCACCGCCGCTTGAAGCCGGGCTTTCCGGTCCACTGGCGCTCGAAGCCGGGCTTTCCGGACCGCTGCCGCTCGAAGCCTGGCTTTCCAGACCGCTGCCGCTCGAAGCCGGGCTTTCCGGACCACCGCCGCTTGAAGCCGGGCTTTCCGGGCCGCCGGCTGCCTCCGGCTGCCCTCCCAGCGCTCTTATGATCATGGGCAGGGCTTTTTTCAGGCCCGCCGGCCCCCGGCCCACGCGAATGGCCAATGGCTTATCCATAAAGATCCATTTGAGGGCCCCCAGCTCGACGCCTTCCCGCAGCAGGGGGATCATGGCGCACATGCCCTGGCGCTTTTCCTTCACCTGGGAGGCGTGGCGGGTCTCCTCGGCCACCCATGCGGAATTGAAGGCGTCCGGGCTGATGATCACGATGAAGGCGCGGGCGTTTTCGATGGCCTCGAATATCGGCCGGACATTCTCCTCGTTGCCCCGCAGTTCCCGCGAGGCGATCAGATGAAAGATCCCCTTGGCCTCCAGAAGGTCCCGGAGCTTGTTTACGAAGTCGCTGTCCCGACTGCTGTGGGAGATGAAAATGGCTTTGCGCATGGGCGTTCCTCAAAATAGGCGCGATGCTGATCGCAATTGAAAAACCAAGCTCTTTTAGTACCGCATTTCAGGCGGAAAAGCAATACATGAGCCGCCCCGCGCCGAAAAAGACGCCCCGGGGGAAAATGGGAATCCGGTCCCGGCCGATGAGAGCATTCCACAAAAGCTATTGATATTATTTTTATTGCCGTCGATGAAGGGGTAGAGTATTCCTACCGCGGATTACCATTGCTTCCCCATTGATCGAAACCCCGTTCCATGGAATAAATAGCCCATCGGCAAAGCCACCATATTTTCACGGCGAAACGGCTTTTCGGCCAAAGACGAAACCAGCGCAAGGCGCAAACGGAATAAAGGCTCGGATTGGAAAAAACGGACAAGCGAAAATTTTCCGGAGGAAACGGCGCGCCGGCGACTGGGCCGGCGGCTTGCTGCGATGGCCTTATCGAAACCGCCGTGGTGACGATGGCGCCGGATAAGACCGCCCGGCTGATCTGCCCACGCTGCGAAAGCTCCATGCGCATCGATTGCGAGGAATTCCAGGGCGCCGATGGACAGGTTCAGATCCGTCACGCCTGCGCCTGCGGTCATGCCTATCTGCTTTTCCTGGAAAGGCGCCGGGAGCCCCGCAAGCCGGCCCGGATGTTCGGCGTGTGGGCCCGGGCGTCGGGAGGGCCCAAGCGCTCCATGATCGTCCGGGACATTTCCAGGCGCGGCATCCGCTTCGAATCGGAGATCCGTGTACCCCTGTCTCCGGACGAGCCGATAATCGTCGCCTTCTACCTGAACAACGGCCAGCGGGTCCCCGTCCGCAAGAAGCTGCGGGTGCGGGGAGCCGACGGGGCCATGGTCCGGGGCGAGTTCATCCCCATGGGGCCCATGGCAACGGAAACCGAGCGCGCCTGCGATCGGGCCATCGCCCATTTCCTGCTGTCGGACGAGGGCAACGAGGGCCGCTGACCGCCGCGCGCAGATATCATGGCGGAAAACCAACCAGAAAGGGAGCTGGCCCGATGGCACAAATGAACGCGCGAATGCGGGTGGGAACCGGCATGGGCGCCGATCACCGCCCCAGGGGGAGGAGCAGCATGGAAACCGTGTTTGAGGAGATCCGAATCCGCCTTTACGACATCAAGGGCAAGACCGAGCTGGGCATTCCCATCAAGAAGTTCGAAGACGAGCTTAAGGTGGTCAAGCGCGAGCTGCTGGTGGTCTGGATCAAGCACAAGCGCCGCCAGAACCACTCCTACAAGCAGATCGAAGACATCCTCAACCGCGAAAACATCCCCACCCTCTCGGGAAAGGGGCGCTGGAACTCCCAGACCATCTGCAACATGGTCAAGACCAAGTAGGGCCGCCCCTCTCCGTCCCCATCGGCCCGGCCCTCAGCGAATCGGCAGGCCGGCGGCCTCGAAAAGGGGCCGCAAATGGGCCAGGCCGTCCCGGCCCGCCGCCTCGGGTGCGTCCACATAGGGGTAAAGCTCAAGGCTGATGTGGCCAAGGTACCCCAGCCGGGCCATGGCGGACAGAACCGCCGGAAAATCGATGGCTCCCAGCCCCGGAATCAGGTGTTCGTGCTTGCGCGTGGCCGCGATGTCCTCGATGTGCGCGTGGCCCACCCACTGGAACAATTCCTCGAATGCCTCCGCCGGGTCCTCGCCAGCGCAGTAAAAATGCCCGATATCGAAATTGAGCCCCACCGCCTCCGAGGCGACATCCCGGATAAAGGGCTTAAACTCCCGGCTCCGCTCCATCAGCAGGTCCGGCTCCGGCTCCACCAGAAGCTTGACGCCCAGGGATTCGGCCGTGGGGATCACCCGCTCCAGCCCCTTGTAAAACAGGCGGAAGGCCTCGGTCCGGGTCTGGTTTTTTTCCAGAGGACCGCCGGGGGGAATGGAGATGCTGGCGCATCCCAGGTCCCGGGCCAGCTTCAGGCAGGAAAGGGTGTGGCGCACGCGGATCTCCCTGCGGGCCGGGTCCGGCTCGATCCAGGAGGGCAGGTAGGTATCCCCCACCGCAAAGAGGGTGAAGGAGTTGATGTTGGTGACGGCAAGATCGTTTTTTGAAAGGGCCGCCGCCACGTTCCGGACGCCGTCGTCGTCGTAGTCTTCCGGGTACAGGTGGGGCCGGTCGCCCATGATCTCCACGCCCTTAAAGCCCAGACGGCCGATCCGTTCCAGGGAGTCGATGAGGGAAAAGCGGGTGAAGGCGTTGGTGCTGTAGCCGAATATCATGGTGTCGTCTCCGTTTCGGTTTCCGTAGGGGCCCCGGCGCCGTCGCCGCCGTCGGCGGCCGGGGCGAGGCCCGCGGCCAGGGCCGAAAGGGCCGTCATCTGGTCCTGAAAGGTCCGGGGCGGCCCGTTGCCGATGGATTTTTTAAAGTAGAAGGCCAGCTCCGGCACGGCCCCGCCCCGGCCTGCGGCGGAAAGGGCCGCCATCCACCGGGAAAGGTCGATGACCATGGGCGCGGCCAGGATCGAATCCCGGCCCTGCAGGTTGAGCCGGATGCTCATGGGCAGGCCGAACAGGCCCGCGATGTCGATCACGTCCCAGGCCTCCTTGGCGTCGCCTCGGGGCGGATAATAATCGATGTGGACCTTGTGGGTGGGAACGCCCAGGGGCGTTGCCACGGGATAGCCCAGGATCTCGTCCAGAAGGCCGGTCTTGTTGGCCAGCTTGTCCCGGGCGTGGTCCGGGTCCATCAGGTTGGCCCCGTCCGCGTTGCCCAGGATGTTCAGGCTGTACCAGCCGTCCACCCGCAGCCCCCGGGCCATGAGGGCCGAGGCCAGGGCCACCTTGAAATAGGTCTGCCCCGTCTTGCCGTCGCGGCCGCACACCGGAACGCCGGCGGCCTCGGCCGCCGCAATCAGGGCGGGGATCTCCACGAAATTGGGGGTGAAGTTGACCACCGGCACCCCCTCGGCCACGGCTGCCATGGCGTAGGCGATGTCGGGGATGGGGGGCGGGGCGTCCATTGGCGCTTCCCCCCGCGTGGCGTGGCCGGGCCACCCACGGGCCGGCAGCAGGTTGACGAAGACGGGGGCCGCGTCCGGCCGGGACTGTGTCAGATCCCGAATGTCGGTCCGGATTTGCGCCACCTGGTCTTGCAGGGACCCTTTTTCCGGGGCCGCGAGGACGCGGAAGCGGGCCATCCGCTCCGCCAGCGGGGCCAGGGTGTCGGCCGGCAGCACCCCGTGGGCGGCGGCCGCTTCCGGCAGGTCGCGTTCGCAGGTGTCCCAGCCGGCCAGTTCCATCGCCGGCCGCTTCCAGGGCAGCCGGTCAATCGTGGTCAGGCACGAGAGGATGGGGGCGGGGTTCGTTTCAAGGGCGGCGGCCGCGGCCGCCAGGGTCGATCCGATGGCGCCCTTGGCTCCGGCCGCCATGATCAGCAGTGCGCCGCGTGCGTTTTGATTCGGTGGGGTCATGCCAGCAGCTTTTCCCTCCTGTAAAAATTCAGATGAATTTCCGGCGCCGTCGGCCTTTGCCGCCGGCGAATTAAATAAAGATGGCCCGGAATGTGTTTCCGGGCGCCTTTTCAGTTATAACGGCAATGGGGCGCGGGCTGTCAAGGAGTTTTATGCGTATGACCGCCCCGGCGTGCCAGCAGAAGGGTGTTGCCGATCACGCTCAGGCTGCTGGCCAGCATGGCGCAGACGGCGATGAGCGGGTTGAGCAGGCCGGCGGCGGCGATGGGAATGGCCAGCGCGTTGTAGCAGAAGGTGAAGACCAGGTTCTGGCCCACCTTGCGGTTGACCTGGCGGGCCAGCCGGAGAAAATCCACCACCTGGCCCGGATCGGCCCGCATCAGGGTGATGGCGGCGATCTCGGCCCCGAGCTGGCCGCCGGAATGCATGGCCATGGCCAGATCGGCCCGGGCCATGGCCGGCCCGTCGTTCACCCCGTCGCCCACCATGGCCACCGCTCCGTGGAGCCGTCTGAGGTCGTTGATGAAATCCACCTTCCCCATGGGCGACAGGCCCCCCTCGGACCGGCCCGCGCCGAGCCGCCGGCCCACCGCGGCCGTGGTGGCCTTTGCGTCGCCGGAGACTATATAAACCGGATACCCCATCCGCCTCAGTTCCGCGATGGCCCCGGCCGAGCCCTCCCGCAGGGCGTCGCCGAATTCGAAAAAGGCCGTGGGCTGCCCTTGCACCCGCAGCCAGACGGCCGAGCGAACCCCCCGATCGCTGTCGGCGCCTTCATCCGGAGGGACTGTTTCCGATGTAGGGGCTTTTCCAGGCTGAGGGACCGTCTCCGATGGAGTGACTTTTCCCGACGGAGGGACCGTCTCCGACGTAGGGACTTTTCCCGACGGAGGGACTGTCTCCGGTGGATGGACCGTCTCCGGGCCGGCCTCCATCATGCCCACGTCCACCTCCCGGCCCATCCAGAGACCCTGAACGCCGTTGCTCAGGTACCTGCGGCCGGTGACGGTGGCCGGGGCAATGCCCTCGTCCGCCGCGGCACGTCGGATCTCCAGGGCGACGGGGTGTTCCGATCCGGCTTCCAGGGCGGCGGCCACGGCCAGGGCGTCGTGGCGGGTGTAGGGGGCCGTGATCCGGATATCGGTGAGCTTCCAGCGGCCCGTGGTGAGGGTGCCGGTTTTGTCGAAGGCGAAGACCCCAACCCGGTCGGCCGCCTCGAAGGCCTCGAAATCGCGCACCAGAATGCCTCTTTTGCCGGCCACGGAAATGCCGGCCACCCGGGTAAGGGGAATGGCCACCCCCAGGGCGCAGGGGCAGGAGATCACCAGAACGGTGATGGCGCGGATGAAGGCAGCCTCCGCCGGGAGCCCGGCCATCATGCCCCCCGCGAAGGTGGCGGCGGCCAGCAGGATCACGGCGGGGGCGAACCATTGTATGATCCGGTCGGTCCGGCTTTCAGCCCGGCAGCGGCCGGACAGGGCCGTTTCCATGATCCCGATCATCTGGCCCAGGGTTGTGGCCTCCCCCACCGCCTGGGCCCGGGCCGAAAGATCTCCCCGGATGACCGTGGTTCCGCTCCGGATCACATCGCCCGGCTTTCGCCTTGCCGCCCTCGGCTCGCCGGTAAGGGAGGATTCGTCCAGGTGGGCCTCGCCGGCCGTCACCCGGCCGTCCGCCGGAACGATCTCCCCTGCGCCCACCCGGAAATGATCGCCGGCCCGCAGGTGCTCCACGGATACATAGCGGCCATGGGGGGCCTGGGCCGTGAGCAGCCGCGCCTTTGACGGCCGGAGGGAGAAAAAGGTCTCAAGATCCCGGCGGGCTCCGGCCTTGGCCCG
>JAABTE010000166.1 GCA_011390035.1 Desulfobacteraceae bacterium
GCCGTAAAACAGCTCGCCGCCAAACAGCCGCATCCGCACAAGGCCCTGATGACCCAGCCGCCGGGCCTCGGCCTCCACCAGGCCGGCCAGCTCCAGCTCGCTCATTCCCTCCCGGATCAGCCCGCCCACCTCGGCCAGCAACTGGTCCGAGCAGGCGGCCGCCTCCCGCATCAGGGCCATCTCCCAGCCAGATTTAATCGACCGGACCGTCCGGATATCATGGGCCGCGTCCACCAGCTCGACGCCCTCGAAGATCTTCTGAAAGGCCAGGTACAACTGGGCCGGCAGCACATCCAGCTCAAGCCCCAGTCGCCCGGGCTGGGGCAGGCCGGCATCCCGGATCAGGTCCGGCAACTGGCGGGGGCTTTTCATCTCCACAATGTTCTCCAGGGCCGACTCGTGCCGCGCCCGGGCCAGGCTCTTTCGCGCCATGAACACCGGCGCCCCCTCGGCCGGCACATACAGGTTGCCCTGCTGGATGGTGCCGGCAAAATAATACAAATCCGCGTTCTGGACAATCAGCGCCCCGTCCGCGGCCTGCTTCCGCAACCGGTCCTGAAGCCGCCGGACGCGCTCGGCCAGCTCCGCGGCCGGCGGTCCGGCGGGTTCGGGAAACGCGATATCGGGTGTCGTCTCCGCAAGCGTCATTCAGACTCCTTTCTCCTGGCGCAACGCCTGATTCATGGGAATCGGCATGTCATTTCTTCAAGCGAAAGGCATTTTATCAAAAGGATGGCTAAAAATGAAGGAGATTCTTGAAATGACGAGAATCAGCATGAAGATGCAAACAAATTCTCGGAACAATTTTTCAGGAATATGATTCCCTGTAGGGATTGATCCCTTTTTCCTCGCAAATATCGAGAAAAACATCCAGGGAATTTTTTAACTCAACGCGCAACTCATCCGTTGTCTTCCCGTAGAAATCAGCACCGCCATTGAGTCCCAAGATTTCCCCCCGGAACATCCCGATATTGGCATCATAATCGATCCTTGCCTTATGGCCTTCAACTTCCAATAAAATGCTGTCATCACACTCTGGTTGCATCAGGTGATTCCTTCTAAAAGCCTGAAAACTCTGATTCAAAACCAACGCCTTTCACACGCCCTCGCCCCCACCGGCAAGCGCATGATAAAACGCCAGCGTCCGCCGCGCAATCCCTTTCCAGCTAAACATCTTTTCAACCCGCTCTCGCGCCGCGATTCCCATCGCATTCAGCCGATCCGGATCGGCCATCAACTGATTGATGGTCTCGGCCAGGTCGGCGGCATACCGCTCCGGCGATGCGGGCTCGGCATTTTCCGGGCCTATGGGCTCAAACGGCACCAGCAGGCCCGTCTTCTCATGCTCCACCACTTCGGGAATGCCCCCCACCGCCGCCGCCACCACCGGAGTCCGGCAGGCCATGGCCTCAAGGTTGATGATGCCGAAAGGCTCATAAACCGAGGGGCAGACAAAGAGGCTGGCGTGGCTGTAAAGGGCGATCAGATCGGGGACGGGGACCATCTCCGGTATCCATATCAGCCGGTTTTTCGTCCGCGCCCGCGCCCTGTCCACCGCCGCGGCCATGGCCTCGCCGATCGCCGGGGTGTCTGGGGCGCCGGCGCAAAGCACCACCTGGGCGCCCTCCTTTATCTGGGGAATGGCCTCCACCAGATGAAGGATGCCCTTCTGGCGCGTGACGCGGCCCACGAACAGGACATAGGGAAGGGACGGATCGATGCCGTATGAACGCGGCACATCGGGCTCATGGATTTTTTTAAACCGGTCCACGTCGATGCCGTTGTAAATGACCTGGATGCGCGATGCATCCACGCCGTAAACCGCCTGGGTGTCCCGCTTCATGGCCTCTGAAACCGCGATGACGCCGTCGGCGTTTTCCATGGCGGTCCGCTCGATCCAGGTCGTGGCGTGGTAGCCGGTTCCGAGCTGATCCTTTTTCCAGGGCCGGTGGGGCTCCAGGGAGTGGGTGGTGAGGGCGAGGGGGGCTTGCAGCGTCTGCTTGAGCAGGCATCCGGCCAGATGGGTGTACCAGGTGTGACAGTGGATCACGTCCGCGGCGCGGGCGCGGCCGGTCATCATCAGGTTCCGCCCAAGGGCGTCGAGGAGCTTGAGGTGATTCAGGGGGGGCGCCGCGCCGGGTCCCGATGTCGTTTCGGCGGACGGCCCGATGCCCTCCACGCGGCCGATGCCCTCCACCCGAAGGCTTCCGCCGATGGTGTCCTGATCGCCAAAGCACAGGACCTCCACATGGTTCTTTTCCGGATCGATGGCCGCCAGCTCCCGCGTCAAATGCTCCACATGGACCCCTGCCCCGCCGTAGATGTGGGGCGGGTATTCATTGGTCAGTATCAGGATGCGCATGGTTTCACTCCTCTTGCTTCTTCTTGAAAAAGACCACGGCCAGGGGCGGCAGCACCAGGTTGATGGAGAAGGGATGGCCGTGGATCGGCACCGGGGCGGTCTCCAGCTCTCCCAGGTTGCCCTGGTTGCTGCCGCCGTATTCGGCCGAATCGGAGTTGAGCCGCTCGGACCAGACGCCCTCCAAGGGCACGCCGATGCGGTAGTTGTGTCTGGGCACGGGCGTGAAGTTGCAGACCACGATGACCTCCTCTTCCACCTTCCGGCCCTTGCGGACAAAACTCAACGTGGACTGGCCCACGTCGTTGCAGTCGATCCACTGGAAGCCATCATGGGAAAAATCCTTGACATGCATGGCCGGATTTTTGCGGTAGAACTGGTTCAGGTCCTCGATCCAGCGCTGAAGCCCGGTGTTGTAGCCGTTGGCCAGCACATGCCAGTCCAGGCTGCGTTCGTGGGACCACTCCCGCCACTGGCCGATTTCACCGCCCATGAAGATCAGCTTCTTTGCCGGCTGGCCGTACATGTAGCCGAAGAGAAGGCGGAGGTTTGCGAACTTCTGCCACTCGTCCCCCGGCATCTTGCCCAGAAGCGAGCCCTTGCCGTGGACCACCTCGTCGTGGGACAGGGGCAGGACATAGTTTTCATGGAAGGCGTAGATCATCCGGAAGGTGAGCTTGTTGTGGTGATAGCTGCGGTGGATGGGCTCCTGGGACATGTAAGAAAGGGTGTCGTGCATCCAGCCCATGTCCCACTTCATGTCAAAGCCCAGGCCGCCGACGTAGGTGGGCCGGGAGACCTGGGGCCAGGCGGTGGACTCCTCGGCGATGGTGATGGCGTCCGGGTAGCCTTCGTGAACCGCCTCGTTGAAGCGGCGCAGGAAGGCGATGGCCTCAAGGTTCTCCTTGCCGCCGTGGGCGTTGGGAATCCACTCGCCATCCTTTCGGGAGTAGTCCAGGTAGAGCATGGAGGCCACGGCGTCCACGCGGAAGCCGTCTATGTGGTACTTGTCCAGCCAGAACATGGCGGAGCTGATCAGAAAGCTGCTCACCTCGTTTCGGCCGTAGTTGAAGATGTAGCTGCTCCAGTCCGGGTGGAAGCCCTTGCGCGGGTCCTCGTGTTCGTAAAGGTGGGTGCCGTCAAAGTAGCCCAGGCCGTGGGCGTCCGTGGGAAAATGGGAGGGCACCCAGTCCAGGATCACGCCGATGCCCGCCTGGTGAAGCGCGTCGATGAGGAACATGAAGTCCTGGGGAGAGCCGTACCGGCTGGTGGGGGAAAAGTAGCCGAGGCACTGGTAGCCCCAGCTTCCATAAAAGGGATGCTCCATGACGGGCAGGAATTCCACATGGGTAAAGCCCATCTTGGTGATGTATTCGGCCAGCCGGGGGGCCAGCTCCTGGTAGGTCAGCGGGCGGTTGTCCTCCTCGGGCACCCGCATCCAGGAGCCAAGGTGCATTTCATAGATGGAAATTGGGGCGGACAGGCCGTTGGGGCCTTTCCGACCGGCCATCCAGCCGTCGTCGCTCCAGGAGTAGTCCAGGTTCCAGGTGACCGAGGCGGTCTGGGGCGAGATCTCGGAGAAGAAGGCCATGGGGTCTGTCTTGTCCATCGCGTGGCCCTGGTGGCGGGAGCGGATGAAGTATTTATAAAGGGCGCCGTTTTTCAAGCCCGGAATGAAGCCCTCCCAGATGCCGGAGCTTTCCCTGGGCCGCAGGGGGTGGCCGTCTTTGCTCCAGCCGTTGAAATCGCCCATCACCGACACCGCCTCGGCGTTGGGCGCCCAGACGGCGAAGTGAAAGCCGGCCTCGCCCTCCAGCCGGGCCGGATGGGCGCCCAGCTTTTCGTAGATGCGGAAATGGCTGCCCTCGTTAAACAGGAAGATGTCGTCGGCGGTCATGGGGCTGATGTCGCTCAGAGCCGCCTGGTCGGGTTGCGTCATGGGTTATTCCTTCCGATGGGTCGTTGGTCAGCCCGATCGCGGATGATCCAGCAGTTGGGCGATGCCCTTTAACGGGATCATGATCCAGTCGGGTCGGTTGTTCATCTCGTATCCCAGCTCGTAAACGGCCTTTTCCATCAGATAGACCGCCAGCAGGGTCTCGATCTCCGTGTCGGATTTCGGCATGAAATCCGCGTCTCCGCAGCCGCCCAGATAGCCCTTCATGAAGCGGGCGGCCACCCGGCGATACCATGCCTCGGCCCAGTGTTCCAGCTCGGGCCGGCGATCCTGATGAAAGGAGCCCCGGGCCTCTTCCCCCCGAAGGGCGCTGTAAACGGCGTAATGAAAGGACCGGATCATGCCCGCCACATCCCTCAGGGGCGAGCGCTTGATGCGCCGCTCGCTCACGGGCCGGGCCGGCTCGCCCTCGAAATCGATGATCACGAAATCGCCGCCGGTGTACAGCGCCTGGCCCAGGTGATAATCGCCATGACAGCGGAGCCGAAGGGCGGCGATCTTCTCCCGCGTGAGAACGCGGAAATGCTCCCCTATCTCCGCCTTGCGGGCGATCACGCCCAGGGCCGCGTCCCGCTGGATCTCGTCCATCCCGTGTTTCCGGCCCGCGAACCACTTTTCGAACCGGGGCAGCACCTGTCCGGCCAGAAGGCTCATGGACTGGAACAGGGAGCGCTGGTACAGCTTTGAAAACGGCTCCGGCTTGAACAGGGGCTGGATCTTATCCGAGGCCAGGGCAAGGTGCATTTCGGCGGTGCGGTTTCCCAGCAGTTCGGCCGATTCCAGATAAAAGCCGATCCGATGGGCCATGTCATCCGGCGTCTTCTCCCGGCTCAGGCCCAAAACCCCCGCGTCCGGGAGCCTGGGCGGCGATTCCTCCGGATGCTCCAGCACCCGATGAAAGTAGGCGGACAGGCTGTGGAGGGTGTATTCCCACGCATCCCCCTGGTTGGGCACATAGGCCTGGAGCAGGGCCAGCGTGCGGGGCTCCGCCTCCGGCGCGTCGTACTCCAGGGCCCCTGCCACCTGCGGAATATGGGGAAAGCCCTTTCGCGTCAGGAACCGCCCGATCTCAAGATCCGGATTGACGCCCTCCTGGAGGCGGCGAAACATTTTCAGGATAAACCGATCTCCGTAGCGAATCGAGGTGTTGCTCTGCTCGGACCGAAGGACCGCGCTGTCGGAAACGTCCCCCCCGGCGGCTATCCGGCGATAAACCGAGGTGGTGGTGGCCCCAAGCCGCCCAACACGCCCCCGGACGCCGTGGCGGCGGGCAATCATCTCCAGCAGAAGATGATGAAATCCCTGCCGCGCAAAAGCATCCACCAGATAACCCCCGTCGCCCATGCCCTCTCCCCCCCCGGCCTGGACGAGGGCCACCACCGCCTGGGGCTGATCCTCCATCAGGTCCCTGGCCTCGGCTTCCGGAACATAGGTCACCGGCAGCAGGTAGGTCTCATCCCCCCCGCCGGCGTAATCCAGCCGGACAAACAGAAGAAAAGCGGTAAAGCCATCCCCCGACAGCGGCAGGATCTCCGTAACCGCCGCCGTCTTGATCCGCTGACTCTTGGCACCGAACCACCGCTGGGTCCGCATATAAACCGGCAGATGCTTTTCCAGCCCGGCGGGAATCTCGCCGGCAAAGATCTCCTCCCATCGCGTCTCCACCGCCAGCACGGGCAGCGCCTCGCGCCGAACCTCC
>JAABTE010000167.1 GCA_011390035.1 Desulfobacteraceae bacterium
CGCATCGGCAGGTATGAGTCGTCACACATCGGCAGGTATGAGTCGTCACGCATCGGCAGGTATGAGGAGGACAAGTGAAAAGACAGGTTTTCGTAACGGGACTGGGCGTTGTATCGCCCATCGGCGTGGGGATTGAAACCTTTTATGACGGACTGCGCAACGCCCGCGGCGGCATCCGGGCCATCACCGCCTTCGACGCCGGCCGATTCCCCACCCGGATCGCCGGCGAGGTGGACGCGCCATTGACGCCGCCGGGCTGGCTTTCCGAAGACTGCCGCTCGGCCATGATGGAAGATCGGAAGATCGGTTTCGGCGTTGTGGCCGCCGATCAGGCATTGTCGGAGGCCTTCGGCAATGGCGGCCCCACAGATTTTTACGATCCCCGGCGCGTTTCGGCCTTTATCGCCACCGGTCTTGAAGCAATCCGCCTTCCCGAGCTGGTTCGCCATTTCGATGCCGGCGGCCTTAACCGGCAATCGCTTTTCGCCGGGGCCGGTGACGCTTGCCCAGGCCCGAGGCTGCTGATTCCCTCTCACCTGGCGGCCATGGCCATCGCCAGGCGCGCCGGCGCAAGGGGCCGGCTGGCCGTCAACGTATCGGCCTGCGCCGCCGGAACCCAGGCGATCGGGGAGGCTTTCATGGCCATCCGGAACGGCATCGCGGACGTTGCCATAACGGGCGGATACGACAGCATGATCAACCCCATCGGGATCGGCGGGTTCAGCGTTCTGGGCGCCCTTTCCCGCGCAAATGCACTGGTGGGCGGGGCCTCCCGTCCCTTTGACGCCCGGCGGGACGGATTCGTTTTGGGCGAAGGCGGCGCCATGATGGTACTCGAGGCGGCCGACACCGCGCGAAAAAGAGGCGCCATCCCCCATGCGCGGATCCTCGGATACGCCTCCTCGCTGGATGCGTTCCGTCTTGCCGACCCGCCGACCGATGGCCGCGGAGCACGCGCGGCGATGGCCGCCGCCCTGAAACAGGCGGGCCTGGCCCCGGAACGCATCGACTACATCAATGCCCACGGCACGGGAACGCCCAAGAACGACGCAGCGGAAACCCGCGCCATCCGAAGCCTGTTCGGCCCCCATGCCGACCGGATCCCCGTCAGCTCCTTAAAGAGCCAGATCGGTCATCTCATCGGCGCGGCCGGCGCGGTGGAATTCATCGCGGGAATTTTCGCGCTGACCCGGAATCTGCTGCCGGCGACGATCAATCTGGAACAGCCGGATCCGGCCTGCGATCTGGATTACGTTCCCAATGTCCCCCGCCCCGCAAGGATCGAGACCTTCCTGTCCAACTCCTTCGGCTTCGGAGGCCAAAACGCCGTCATTGTCGCGGGAGCGGCCCAGCCATGACCCGGAAGGAAAACAGGGGCTATCAGCGCCCCGTCCCAAAAGGAGGCGAACCATGCCAGTCGATTACCTGAAAACCGTTAAAAGATGCGTGGCCGAGGTGCTGGCGATGGATCCGGATGAAATCGCGGCGGAAAGCCGCCTGATCGACGATCTGGGCGCGGACTCGCTGGATCTGGTGGAACTGATGTATCTGCTGGAGCAGGCATTGGACCTGCGCCTGGACAAGGACGATCTTGATAGCGGCCGGCTGACCTCGCCGCTCACGGTGGCGTTGGTCGCCGGGGTGATGGCGGAAAAAGATGCAAACAGGCAATAAGGGAGAAAACCGATGGCGGACAAGCGAATCAGTCTGATTACAGGCGGCTCGGGCGCCCTGGGCTCGGCCATCTGCCTGGCCCTGGCGCGGGAGGGAAACGATATCGCCTTTACCTTCCATCGCCGGAAGGCGGAGGCGGACGCGCTGGCGGACCGAATCCGGAACATGGGGCGCCGCGTCCTGGCCGGCGCGGCGGACGCCCGCTCGCCGGAGGCCGTGGAGGCCTTCTGCCGGAGGGCCGAGGAACATTTCGGACGGGTGGATGTGCTGGTCAACAATATCGGCATGATCCAGGCCGTTCCATTCGCCCTGCTGGAGCCGGAGGACTGGGATCGGCTCATGGCGGTCAACCTGAAAAGCATGTTCCTGTTTTCAAAGGCGCTGCTGCGCGGCATGGTGCGGCGCAGGCGGGGCGTCATTTTGAACATCGGGTCCATCGGCGGCCATCGCATGCTGGACGTTCCCGTTCACTACGCCGCGTCCAAGGCGGCCGTCACGGGCTTCACCCTCTCTCTTGCAAGAGAGGTGGCCCGCTACGGGATTCGGGTGAGCGAGATCTGCCCCGGCCTCATCGATGAGGGCATCGGCGGCAATGTGCCGCCCCGCCAGATGGCCGAATACAGCCGCTATTGCGCCGCGGGCCGCCCCGGCCGCCCCGGCGAGGTGGCCGAGGCGGTGGCCTTCATGGCCTCTGATCGGGCCGCTTACATCAACGCCCAGAAAATCATCGTGGATGGTGGATTGTAAAGGAAAGGAAATACCATGGCGATTCCCTCCGCGCCACTTATGGCGCCAGACCCGTCGTTCCCGCTTGAAGCCGCGTCCCGCCGGTTCGAGACCCAGGGGCTTTGCAACTTCGAGACCCAGGGGCTTTGCAACCACTGCGGCAGGCTGACCGAGGCCCGCATCCGCGTCGAGGCGGAGCGGGTGACGCTGAACAAATGGTGCCCCGATCATGGCTTCAGCCAGGGCCTGATCAGCTCCGATCCGCAATGGTATCTCAACTCGCTCGGCTATGTGAAGCCGCCCACCCAGCCCCTGAGCCGAGCGGTGCAGACATTCAGCGGGTGCCCCGATTCGTGCGGGCTGTGCCCGCATCATCAGCAGCATACCTGCGCGCCGATACTGGAAATCACCCCCCGGTGCGACCTGAACTGCCCGATCTGCCTCGTTCGAGGCATGCCCATGCCCGAACTGCCGCCGTCCCGGGTCCGGGCGATCATCGACAGTCTGATCGAGCGGGAAGGCAGTGTCAACATGCTGGCAATCAGCGGGGGCGAGCCCACGCTGCACCCCCGGTTCCTCGATGTTCTGGATGCCTGTCTGCGCCCGGAAGTGGGCATCGTGTCGGTTTCCACCAACGGGCTGACCCTTCTCGACAACGAGGATCTGATCAAGGCCATACGGGATCGCGGGGCGATCATTTCGCTGCAATATGACGGGGCCCGGCCGGAGCCTTACGCCGCCCTGCGCGGCGCGCCGCGCCTGGCCGGAATGAAGGCGCGGCTCATCGACCGACTGCTCGCCCTCGGCGTTCGTTTTTCCCTCACCATGACGCTGGCCCGGGGCGTCAACGAGGATGAGCTGGAAGGCGCCTTGAAGCTGCTCTTCCGGCACGATGAGGTGTTGAGCCTCATGATACAGCCGCTTGCGCGGATGGATCTTCCCGAGGATCCGATGGATACGCTGACCATTCCCGACGTGGTCCGGCTTCTCGCGGCGCAATCGGGCGGCATCTTGAAAAAAGAGGATTTCACCCCCCTGCCCTGTTCCCACCCGAGCTGTTTCGCCCTCACCTATCTGCTCAAGATCGGCGACGGGTCGCTGCTGTCCATCCCCTCGCTGATTCCCGTGGACGACTACCTGAACCTGATAAAGAACCAGGCGCTGATGGGTACGGACATCGATTCGCTTCAGCGCGTCCGGGAGGCGCTTTATTCCCTCTGGTCATCCGACGCCATGATCCCGCGGCGCGAAACGGCGCTTGAAGCCATAAAAACGATGCTCGCGGAGGTGAGCCGGATCAGCGCCAGTCCCTTCAACAAGCGCCTGCTCCAAATCGCGACCAGCCACACGAAATCGATCTTCATCCACCATTTCATGGACCGGGCCGCCTTCGATCTTTCCAGGGCCGTCAAATGCTGCAACCACTACTGCCGATCCGACCTGAAACTGATTCCCGCGTGCGTTCGGAACAACATCCGCGCATACGGACATCCGCGGACGGGCATCGCGCCCCAGCGCGCGGGCATCGCCCCCCGCCCAGGAGGAAAATCGATATGATGCCCACGGATAGCGCCACATCCATCAGCCTCGTCCAGCAGGCGGCATCGCTTGTTTCCGGCTACGGGTTCAAGCCGCTTTACATGATCCTGACCCTGTGGCTGATCATCGTTTTGTGGAAAATCCGGGCGCCGGATATCCGCCTTGTCCGGCGGGGGCTGATCGCCTTTCTGAGCGGCGAAGCCTTTTGCGCCCTGAACTACCTGATCTTCGGAGGGGGCAGCGATTGCCTCGACGCGCTGCACGCCCTCGGCATGGCGATCATGGGCGGGCTTGTCGGCTGGGGCATCGCCCTTTTCCTCGACGGGCGCGTCCTGAGACTGACCGAAGGGTCGCCGTCATGCGTCCTTCGCCGGCTCTGCGGCGCCTGTCCCAGCGCCGAAGGGCGGCCCGGAGCGCGGCCATGCCGGCTCCGATGGCTCATCAAAATGGCGGCGCCGGCGGCGGCCATTTTCTGCCTGATGCCATGGTGCCTGCCGATCCGACCGCTTCGCCTGACGGCGGACATCCTGGGCGCGCGCGTTCTGTTTTCCTATTCCGATTTCCTGCAAGTCATCGATTTCCGGATCTACCCGGCCATCGCCCTCGCGAGCCTCAGCGTGGCGGCGCTGCGGATCTGGCGCGGGCCGATGTCCCTGACGAACGCCCAGCTCCCATTTTTCGCGGGCGCGGGCCTGTTGAGCTTCAGCCTCTTTCGCTTCCTGCTGCTCAACGCCTTCCGCGACGCGCCGGCATGGATGAATTTCTGGGAGGAGACAACGGAGCTGATCTTCGTTCTGGTGCTGGCGTTTTTCCTGATCCCGCACCGCGACAGGTTGTCGGGAAAAAAGGAGCTTCGGTCATGAAAACAAGCGATATCGCCCGGATGATGAGCGCCGGCTTGCGGCTTTCGCTCAGAACCCCCGCCGGAGCGGCGCGTGTCCGAACGGTCTCGGCGGCGCCCGGCGGGATGGTTTTCGATGATTATATTCCGCGTGGAAAGGCGGCGCGAACCCTGATCCTGCTGCACGGATGCTGCGCCAGCGGCAAGGACGATCCGAGGCTTTGCCATTTGGCCCGCTGTCTTTCGGCCGCCGGCTTCAGATGCGTCGTCCCCATGCTCGGCGGCCTGTCCGCGTTTCAATGGCACGCCGGGGACATCGCCGATCTGGCCGACCTGATCGCCCGCCTCTCGCATGGCCAAAAGCCGCGCATCGGCATTATCGGGTTCAGCTATGGCGCGAGCCAGGGCCTGGTCGCCGCCGCCCGGGCCGGGATATCCGAAAGGCTGGCCTTCATCGTCTCTCTTGGCGCCTACTATTCATTACATGATCTTTCCCTGCGCCATCTTTCCCTGATGGAAACACCGCCGGAAAAGGATCGCGCCGATGAGGAAGCCATGAAAAACAGGCTCTATCTGCGCCTCGCCATGACCCGGCGCCACGCCGAAAGCATCCCGCTGTCAAAGGCGCTCGCAGCGGAACTCGATGATCAGTTGAGACGATATTGCGCCTGTGGTCCCGATGAAAAACTCAGGTCATGCCCCGACTATTTCGGCGGCGACGACATCTTCCGGATGGAAAGAACGCGCCTCGACAAGGAGGCGCTGGAACGGTTTTCGCCCGCCGGCAGGCTTCATGCCCTCGAATGTCCGGTGGCGCTGCTTCACGATGCCGGCGACTATCTCGTTCCAGCCGATCATTCTCGGCAAATCGCCCGGGAGCTGGAAGCGGAAGGGAAAACATGCGAATTGCTGATCACCGATCTTTTTCATCACGTCGATGTCAATCAACGGATCGGGCGCTCCGGAATGTATCGGGCGCTCGGGCAATTTTCCGCGATCCCGCGCCTTCTTTTCTCGCGTTTCCATTCATAGGGGCGTCGCCGTCTGAAGGGGTAAAGAGGGTTTATTAGCGTTTCTTCCAGTAATCAGGTTTTCTTCTCAAATGCATGACAGCTATAATTTCAACAAGTTCATCTCTTGTTCTGTAAATTATACCGAAGGGAAAGCGTGGAACGCGAAGTTTCCTGATATCTCCATCTATCCTGCGATATATCATTGGATTTTTTCT
>JAABTE010000168.1 GCA_011390035.1 Desulfobacteraceae bacterium
AAGGCGTTCCGGCGATCCTGGTAAAATTAAAACCGATGCTGCCGGCGCTCGCCACCGGCAAATCTACTGCGATATCAGTCCCATATGTTCCACCAAGAAGATTATAAGAGCGTTGGGGGCCCGTGCCGATGCTCGCCACGGCGCCAGCATCCTCTGTTTCCTCTGTCAATCCAAAATTGGTGGACCATCGAGTGCCGATGCTTTTTGAGAAGTTCACGGTAGCTTCCACAATGCGTGCCTCAATGAGTACCTGTGGCGTCACCCGATCCAGCTTCTCCACAATCTCCTTGGCCTGTCGGACGGTTTCGGCGGTATCGGTGAGGATGACCATATTGGTGCGCTTATCCACGCTGATGGAGCCCCGGTCCTTTGTAATAATTTTTTCCAGATGGGGCCGGATTTCCGTTTCAGCGTCGGAGTAACTCACCGGAATGTATTCCGTTACAAGAGGCTCAAGGGCCTTTTCCTGATCCTTGACGGTCCGCTGGGCCATCAGTCTTTCCTGCCGTTGATCCTCCTCCTTCTTCAAGGTCGCCTGGGTGGCGATGCGGATGATGTTTCCCTCCATGGTCTTGCCGAGCTGATTCATCTTCAGGACAAGATCCAGCACCTGGTCCCAGGGAACGGGGTGTTCCAGCGTAAGGGTGACCCTGCCTGAAACGTCCTGATCCACAGCGAAGTTTTGCCCGCTGACCTCCCGCAGGATTCGAAACACATTCTTGATGTCCGTCTCAAAAAAATCCAGGGCAATGGGCTCGCCCGTGTATTTGGGCTCCGATGACATCAGCATGTCATCATCGAGTACATCATCCAGCCCGCCGCCGCCCGGCGCTTCCCCGACCGCGGCCCTTTCCGGCATGTCAAAACGACCGGGCGCCGGCCGCGGCATATCGAAATCCCCGTATGTCATTGGCGGGTTGGCCGTGAGCGGGTCGAATTGTGGCGGCTGAGAGGGGCCCGATAGGGCCGGAGCGGATGGCGCTCCTCCCTGGGGGATCTGCCCCGCCATTGGATACCGGTCCCCCATGGCGGTCGTCGCATCCATTGGCCGCGCTGTCGATTGAGGGGCCTGTTCCGGCGCATAAGCGCCAGCCGTCGAGGCGCCTTGACTGAAATCAGACGCCTGCCCGGCGGTGGGATATTGAGAACCCGCGATGATTTCCGGAGGGGCTGTTCCGCCCATGGGCGCCGGCGGAATCGAGGACGCCTCGAAATGAACCATCAGCGTGTTGTCGGAACGCTCCACATAAAAAGGCACCCCCTCCCGCAGATCGATATCGATCACCGACACGGCATCTGCACCAGACTTCTCCTGCCGGGGCATGATGCGGTCCACCGCGCTTTCAAATTGATTGGTGATCAGGGGCCGCTGGCGGTAATCGGGTGTTTTGGCATTGAAGATTTTCAGTTTAAGGCGCCTGTCATCCGGGGTTTCCATGTCGTAGCGGACCGGCTGGGAGGTGCCGATGATCAGCGTCGATTTGCCGGCTTCCTCGCTCAAAAAGTCGATCCGATTGACCCATGCGGGCCCCTGCGCGGCGGATATCGCCGGTTGGAATGACACCGCTTCTCCGGCTGTTTCCATCGCCGGCGCCGCTGGGGTCGCCGACGCGGCGGGCAAGCTGTCAATGGCCGGAGGCGCCGGCGCATCCGCCGTGATGTATCCAGGCGCATCCGCCGCAATCCCCCTTGGCATGTCCCCAAGCGGCTGGCCGGCCATGCCATTGCCGCGTCCCACATATATCACCAGGCCGTTTTTGTCGGGGAATGCGGAGAAATTGGACAGGTATTCCGGCCGGGTATCGATCCGCACCCGCACCTTGTCCGGATATGTCTCATGGCTCACCTGGCGAACCCACCTGGTATCCACCGGAAATGCGTTTTCCGCCTCATAGGGGTTTGCGATATTCTGAATATCAAATACGATGGCCGCCGGATCGGATACGGTGCCCACCTTGTAGTCGGAGATGACGCCGTCTCCCCGGATGGTGACCATGGTGGCGTCCTGCAATTGAGTGGCGTAAATGGACTGAAGTCGATTGGCCGAATCCATGGCCGCCGTCACGGGATAAGCCCCGCCGGGCGGCGATGGCGCCTGGCGCGTGGCGGCGATGGCGCCGCCGGGATAGCCGGCCGCCTTTCCCACATTGATCAGAAGACCGTTATCAACCGGGTTGGCGGAAAACCGGTTCAAAAAGCGCCGATCGGTCTCCAGCACCAGCCGAAGCCGATCCGGATAGCTGAAATAGCGGACCTTCTTCACCCACTGGGTGTCCACCGCCACCTGCTTTTCGTTGGAATAAGGGCTTTTGAGATTGAAGATGTCAAAGACAATGCGGGCGGGGCTGTCGATGGTGAAGGCCTTATAATTGGTGATGGCGCCGTCGGCTCCCACAAAGACCTTCAGGCTGTCATCGAGCTTTGTGGCCCAAACCGATTCAAGGCGAGTGGCGGTCTGGGGGGGCCACTGATCGGATTCGGCGTTCGCATCGAATCCGAAATCGGTTTCGGAGGCGGAAGCCGCCGCCTGGCGGGATGTCCCCGATTTGGAAAAAATCACCCGGACTTGATCCCCGTCCCGCTGGATCTCGTGGGGGGCGTCGGCGTTCAGATCGATATTGACCCGGACGGCGTTCTCGGCTCCCTCCGGCGCCAGAGGGGGAACCGCCGAGACGGACGCGATCAGGGGCGCTGGCGCGTCGATCCTATAAACGCCTCCAGCCGGATCGAGTCCCGCCTCCGGGAACCGGAGTATCAGGGCGGGCGGGGATACCTGGCGCTCGGAGGCGAACACAAGCCCGCGATTTCCCTTTATGATAACGCTCACGGCGTCCGGGGCTTCCTCCACCGCCAGCCCCATGATCATCGGGAATGAAGGCTGCGCCTGGACCGCGTCTCCGCCCCGGCCATCCTTTCCGGAAGCGCATCCGCCGACCAGCGCCGGCAACATGGCGATGACGATCGCCAGAACCCCCAACTGAAATGATGTTCCATATCGATTACATTTCATGATATCCTTCTCCGGGAGGCTTATCGATTTTAAGTTCCCTGGTGCGAACAACCGCCTTGCCGTAAACATCTTCATATTCCTCTTCCACGATCACCCGGTCCTTCAAAATCTCCTTGACCCTGCCCGAGTGGATGCCGATATAGGTTCCCTCGCTGATGATGTATCCCTTTCCGGAAGACTCCTCCACCAGCGCGCGATTGCCGCTCTGGGCCCGGATGATGCCCACCAGCTTCAATTGTCCGAGATCCATCTTTTCCAGCGGCGTGCGGGGGATGCGCTTTTTCTTTTTTGGCTCCTCGCCCGCTTTCTGGTCCTGCTGGGGCTCCTCTTCCGGCTGTTCCGGCTCCTCTTTAAAGAGCCGCTCAAAGGGATCCACCCGGCCCGCGGGATCATAACCCCTTTTCTTTTCAACCTCGGCTTTCTGTGTGAGCCCGAAAATGGATGCGAGGGCGCTCTGACCCACATCCCTCAGCGTCGAGCCGGCCGCCGACACGGCCATGTCCGCCGCGGACGCGCCGGTTTCGGCTCCTCCCGGAGCGGCGGATTCGCCCGCCTTAACCGTCGCCTTTCCCCCGGCCGCTCCTGATGCCGAGGCGGCCTCCGCCCGTCTTTCGGATGCCTCAGCGCCCGTCGATTCCGGCATCATCTCGGGCAGCCCGACCCTCGCCTGGGCGGCGGTCTTATCCCTTACCGCCTCGGCCGGCCCGGCATCACCGGCGCCGGCCACTTTCGGCCTGGCCTCAGGGGTTGCGGCCTCCGGCGACGCCCCTTCCCCGGCGGGGCGATCACGGCTTGCCACAACCGCGGAAGGCGGCTCGGCTTTCACTTCAATGGGAGCGACCGACTCCGGCTTTATGCCCACCGCCATCGGTTTTTCGGACGCAGATTCCGGCGGTGTGATCTTCCGCGTCACCACTGTTGCCCCAGACGTATCCGGGGTCGTATCCGGGGTCGTATCCGGGGTCGTATCCGGGGTCGTATCCGGGATCGTAGCCGGGATCGTAGCCGGGCGCGTGATCTCCGCCTCCGGCGCGACATCCGCCGGTACCGGTGGAGGCGACGCCTTCGGCACGACGATCTTCTGCTTCACCGCCACCGGCTTTTGGGGTTCTTGCGGCTTATCCCCGCATCCGGCCATTATAAGGCAACACAGGGAGACCATCAGGAACCCGATGATCCGGCCAACTCGAATGCTTATCACCGATACCATATTATTATCCATCCGTTTGCCCATGTCCCGGAATTGCCCGAATCATTTTCCCCCGCTGGGAGCAGTCTCAATAAATTTATAGGTGACGGCGGTGCAGGCGATGTTCAGATCATTTCCCTTCTGATCCTTTGCGTTGCTGGGCGTTATGCGCAGATCCTTGAGGTTGACGATCCGATTGAGGCTGGATATCTTTTCCGCGAACAGGGTGAATTCATGATAGCCGCCCACCACCTGAATCGACACCGGAATCTCCGCGTAAAAGCCCTGGGTCTTCTCCGGACGGGGCTGGAACAGGATGAAATCGAGCCCCGAGTCCTGGCCGGAATGGGTGATGCTGGTCAGCAGCGCCGGGATCTCCTCGTTTTCCGGCAACGCCCTTTTGGCCTCGTTGAACTGGGCCTGGGCCGCAGCCATCTCCGCCTCCACCTCCTTGAGCTTGCTGGCCTTCTGCTTGGCGATGCGCAGCTCGCCCTCCAGCTTCTCCAGGTCCGCCCGAAGCTTGGTGATCTCCTGGTGCTTGGGCAGGAAGGAAAAATAGACAAAGGGCCCCACCAGCAGGATGATCGTGCCCACGCAGATCAGAATCTTGTGCAGGCGGGTAAGCTTTTCCAGCTTCTTGAAAAAGGGCTGCAGGTTCAAGCTCGGCTTTTTCATGACTTCTTGGCCTCTTCGGCTTCTGGTTTAAGCGGGGGATTTTTCTGGCAGGTGACCTGGAATCGCTTCAGGGGAATCTCCTCCTGGGCCTTTCCCCGCCGCAGATTTTCATGCTGAAGCGTGACCAGTCTTACGTTGGTGAACAGCTTCAAATCCTGTTCCTCCATCTCAACCCGGGCGTTTTCCAGCCGGGTCATGAAATCGGCCACAGTCTTTTCGTCCAGCGCCACCCCCTGTATGGCGATGTTGGTTTCCACCACCTCTTCCCGCGTCTGACTTTTGCCCTGGCCCTTGGTCACCACCGTCACCCGCTCGACGGCCTCGAAGTTGGTCAGCCACATGCGGTCCTTTATAACCATCTCGGTCATGGAGAACATCAGGCGAAAAGTGCCCCCCCGGCTGGCGCTGAGCGTTTCGATCACCCCCAGCTTCTGTTTGAGAACCGCCAACTGGCTGCGGATCTCCTCCACCCGCTTGACGATCTTGTTATAGCGATCCAGCTCCTTGCGGGTGTAGTCGATCCGGGCATTGAGATTGTCGATCTTGCCGGACAGGTTGCCGTGATACCATAAAAGCCCGCCCAGCAGGGCCGCCACAAAGACGATGAACAGGATCGCCATGTTCCGCCCCGGGCTTCCTCCCGGCTTTACCCGCTCGCTTTCGGGCAGCAGATTGATGCGGATCATTTGTCACCCACCCTTCTCAGGGCCAGCCCAAGGCAGATGGCCGCCTGGGGCGCCACCCGGTCCAGATAGAGCGGGTCGAACTCGCTGCCCACCGCAATCCCCTCGAACGGATTGATCATCTCCACATGAGACGATGTTTCCTCGGCCAGCATGTCCCTGAATTTTTTGATATTGGAGCCCCCTCCGCTCAGAATGATCTTGCGGATGTGCTCGCCGGCATAAGTGGAATAGAAGAAATCGAGGGCTCGCCGAATCTCGCCGCACCAGTCGGACACCACCCCGGTCACGATCTCCATCAGCTCCTTGGGCGGCATCTTGTCCCCCTCGCCGCCCTGGTAGGCCTGCTCGGCATCCTCGACGGTGCCGCCGGTTTTGGCCATGATCTGCTGGTTGATCTGGC
>JAABTE010000169.1 GCA_011390035.1 Desulfobacteraceae bacterium
AAAAGAACTTCGACGACCCTCTGGAATGCGACCTGCTGGTGGTGGACGAAGCCTCCATGATCGACACCGTGCTGATGCACCACCTGCTCCAGGCGGTTCCAGCCACCGCCACCCTGGTGCTGGTGGGGGACGTGAACCAGCTTCCGTCCGTGGGGCCGGGCAATGTGCTGCGGGACATCATCGATTCGGGGGCCGTGCCCGTGGTGGCCTTAACGGAGATCTTCCGCCAGGCCCGGGAGAGCCGCATCGTGGTCAACGCCCACAGGATAAACGCCGGCACCATGCCCGAATGCGGCAACGGCCAGGGGAGCGATTTTTACTTCATCGAAAAAGAGGACCCGGAGGCGGTCCGGAACATCATCCTGGAGCTGGCCCGGGAGCGCATCCCCCGGCGGTTCGGGTTCGATCCCATGACGGAAATCCAGGTGATTACCCCCATGCACCGGGGCGTGGTGGGGGCGGGCCATCTGAACGAGGCCCTGCAGGAGGCCCTCAACCCTGGGCCCGACGCGGTGGTCCGGGGCCGGCGGCGCTACCGGGTGGGGGACCGGGTGATGCAGTCTCGCAACGATTACGACCGGCAGGTGTTCAACGGCGACATCGGCCACATTCTTCATGTGGACCCGGTGGACCAGACGGTGATCATCGCCTTCGACGGCCGTCAGGTGGCTTATGACTTCAACGACCTGGACGCCCTGAGCCTGGCCTACGCCGTCTCCGTTCACAAGTCCCAGGGATCGGAATATCCGGCCGTGGTGATGCCGGTGATGGTGCAGCACTACCTGCTGCTCCAGCGGAACCTGATCTACACCGCCGTCACCCGGGGCCGCCGCCTGGTGGTGCTGGTGGGCACCCGAAAGGCCCTGGCCATAGCCGTGAAAAACGACCGCGCCCAGCGCCGCCACACCCGCCTGCGGGAGAGGCTGATGGGCGGCAGCGCCCTGTGAGTCCCTTATGGATCGGGGATGAATCAGGGTCTTATCGGCCCTAAATGGGCAATTACCCTCCTGGCCGGCCGGTTCCCGCCGGGGTAAAATAACTCCATTTCGTATTCGTGGAAACACCCAAGGCCCATACAGCCCATTGCCCAAGCGCGTCCTCCATCCTTTATAATTGCGAGGCGCGCCGAACGCGGAACACCATCGGAGGGAAGTTCCATCATGAAAGCTTTCTGGACCACGTTTTTAAAGGGATTCGCCGCTGTTTTTCCCCTGCTCATCACCCTGTACCTGCTCTTCTGGCTCATCGGCTCGCTGGAGGCGCTGGTGGGCGGCATCGCTCTCATCTTCCTGCCGAACGAGTTCTATGTGCCCGGCATGGGGATCGTGGGATCGGTCTTTATCATCTACGCCATCGGTCTTTACATCAGCCGGCTGGGCATTCCCGGACGGCTGGCGGACTGGGCGGGCAGGATTATGTCGAGGATTCCGGTGGTCAAGACCATTTATGGCAGCATCAGCAACCTGACGGCCTTTTTTTCCGCGGCGGGGGGGGAGCGGGAAGAGGCCCGAAAGGTGGCGCTGGTCCGACTGGAGGACGGGACGCGGCTTTTGGGATTTGTCACCGGCGAAATGCGGGATCACCTCGGAGACCTTCCGGAGGATGTCGTCGGCGGCGCCGGGGACGGCGAGGCGGACGGAGGCCAGGGGGCGGACAAGGTGCTGGCCGTCTATCTGCCCATGAGCTACCAGGTGGGCGGCTTTACCGTATATGTGCCGGCCAGCCGGGTCACGCACCTGGACATGTCCTTCGAGGACGCCACCCAACTGGTATTCACGGCCGGCCTGGGGCGCCGGGAGCCCCGGGGATAAGCCCTTCCTTTTCGCCGGCGCTCCGGCGCGGCCGGGCGGAAACCGGTTGCCTTTCCGGCGCCCCATGTGGTATCGGAACAGTGGCCGGGCGCCAAGCGGGGCGGCCGGCGCAGGCTGGAAAGGATGATGGATGAGAAGACCCTTTGCAAGATTGAAAAACAGGATACAGCGCTACGCCTGGGGCGGGACCGAGGCGATTCCACGACTGCTGGGGATTGCGCCCGACGGCCGGCCCTGGGCCGAGATGTGGATGGGCGCCCACCCTAGCGCCGCCTCGGAGGCGTGGATGGGAGACCGGTGGGTGCCGCTGACGGAGGTGATCGCCGCCGATCCCGAGGGGACCCTGGGGCCGGATGTCCGGGCCCGCTTCGGCGATGCCCTGCCGTTTCTGTTCAAGGTGCTGGCGGTGGCCCGGCCCCTGTCGCTCCAGGTCCATCCGGACGCGGCCCTGGCGGCGGCCGGCTTCGAGCGGGAAAACCGACTGGGTGTTCCGCTGGACGCGCCAACGCGAAATTTCAAGGACGCCGGGCACAAGCCTGAATGCATTTGCGCCCTGACGCCGTTTACGGCCCTGGCGGGGTTTCGGCGGCCCGAGGCCATCCTGGCGGGGCTGTCGCGCATCGGCGGTCCTGAGCTGGGGCCGGCGCTTTCGGCGCTGGGGGACGATGCCGATGGCGGGGCGCTTCGAAGGGGGTTCGGAGCCTTGATGGCCCTGGGCCCGGAGGCCCGGCGCGAGGTCTGCCGCAGGGCCGCCGGCGTGGCGGAGGCGTTTGAAAAAAAAGGCGCGGTGGACGTGATGGACCCAGTGGACCCAGTGGACGCGGTGGACGCGGTGGACGTGATGGACCCAGTGGACGTGATGGGCGCGGTGGACGTGATGGGTGCGGCGGGCGCGGTTAATGCGAATGGGGCCGGGTGGATGGCGGCGGAATTTGCCGCTGACATGGCCTGGGTGGGGCGGCTGTGCGCCGAGTGGCCGGCCGACATCGGGGCGCTTTCGCCGCTGCTGTTCAACCGGGTGGCGCTTGCGCCCGGAGAGGCCCTGTTTCTGGGGGCGGGCCAGATTCACGCGTATCTTGACGGCCTTGGCATTGAACTGATGGCCAACAGCGACAATGTGCTTCGGGGCGGGCTGACGGAAAAGCATGTGGATGTGCCGGCCCTGCTCGCCGCGGCCGTTTTCGAGCCCTTCGCGCCCCGGCGGCTGACGGCGATTCCGGCATCCGGGGAACCGGTGCGGGAGACCTATCCGCTGGAAACGGACGAATTTGCGCTTTCGGTGATCCGTCCCGCTCCGAACGGCCCGCCGGCACGCCTTTCATCCCCGTCTCCCCAAATACTGCTGTGCGAGCGGGGCCAGGCGCACCTGACCCATGTGGCCACCGGAGAGCGGATGGATTTGGGCCGGGGAGAGTCGGCCATCGTTTTCGCCCGCGCCGGCGAATGCCTTCTCGGGGGGGGCGGTGTGGTCCATCTGGCCGAAGCGCCGCTTGCCCTGGAGGCGCCATGAACACGGCCTGGCTCACCCATCAGGGGTACCGCCGGGAGAACAACGAGGACAACTGCTTCATCAAGGTCTATTCCGAAACCGCATGCCTTGTGGCCGTGGCCGACGGCATGGGGGGCGAGATAGGCGGGGACCGGGCTTCGGGGATTGCCGTGGAATGCGTGGCCGCCGCCGCCGAGCCCAAGGGCGACATCCACGAGGCGCTGAGGGAATTGATCCGGACGGCCCACGCCAGTGTGCGCGAGGCGGTGACGGAGCGGCCCGAATTTCAGGGGATGGGCTCCACCCTGGTGATGGCCTATGTCCGGCGCAACCGGCTCTACTGGGCCAGCGTGGGAGACTCCCGCCTCTACCTGTTCCGGGACGCCAACCTGATGCGCCTGACCCATGACCACACCGTGCCGGGCCGGCTTCTGGAAAAAGGGGAGATCACCGAACATGAGGCCCGGCGCCACCCCATGCGAAATCAACTGCTCATGTGCGTGGGATGCCGGCAGTGTCAGCCGGACAGCGGCGGATTGCTTTTAAAGAACCATGATATCCTGCTGCTGTGTTCCGACGGGCTGTACGGCCAGGTGCCGTCCGGTGAGATCGCCCGTATTTTAGGAGAGTTCGGGCCGCTGGGGGGAAAGCTTCAGGCCCTGGTGGACGCCGCCCTGAAGGCCGGCGGCGCCGATAACGTCACCGTGGCCTGCGTGGCGCTGTAGCTCCCTGCCGGCGCCCCTTTTTCCGGAAACGGCGGGTGACAGGCTCCCGGCGCAGCAGCGCATAGGTGGCGCCTGCCCCGCCGTCGCACCCGGGGGCGCTGGCATAGGCGATGACCCATTTGCGCCAGGGGCCCCGGGTGAGCCACTCCTGCACCAGGGTTTTCAGTACCGGCCGATGGGGCGAGCTGAGCCCGCGGCCGTGGATCACCGACACGGCCCGCTTGCCCGTGGCCACCGCATCCTTTAAAAACGCCTCCAGGGCCGCCTCCGCGTCGGCCGCCCGCATTCCGTGCAGGTCGATGTGGGCCTGGATGGAGTAGTCCCCGTTATGCAGCCGTCGGGCGATCTCCGGGTTGTCGCAGTACCGGGTTCCCTCGATGTACTCCGGCGTGTCGGCCACCACGAATCCGGCCCCGCCGTCCACGAGTCGCTGGAGGGCCAAAATCGCCTCGGCCTGGTTCCGCCGGGGCCGGCGAAGCGGTCGGGGCTTGGCGGCATGGAGCGCCGGGCCGGGCCGGGGCGCGGCCCGGCGGGCGTGCCGCAAGGGCGTCACATCGGCCATGGCGAGCCTGAAAAGCGCCCGATCCGAAAGCGGGTCGGAAAGATGGCCTGAAAGATGCTCCGGCAGGGGGACAACGGGGGATGCCGCGTCCGCCTCGGGATGCTGGTCCGGCAGGGTCAGGCGCCTTTGCTCCAGCATCCGGCGCAGCTCCTTGAACGGCCGTGGAAAGGGGGCTTCCTCCTCGGCGCCGTGTTCATGGCGGCGTCTCCCGCCGCTTCGGTCACGGGCCATGATCCGGACTTCCGTAAAAGATCTCGGCCCGGCCGGCGCCCTTGCGGTATCGGACAAAATCGGCCAGGATGCGGCCATGGTCGAAGGCCATGGGGCGCGGCGGGTCTTGCGGGTTGAAAAGCGCCAGGCCGGCGGCGTCGTCTCCGGCAGAGGGCGCGCCGTCGGCGGTTGCTATAAAGACCGTGGTGATGGTATGCTGCCGGGGGTCCCGATCCGGCGCCGAATAGGCGTGAAACTGCTCCACGATTGTGACGCGAAGGCCGGTTTCCTCCATGGCCTCTCTTGCGGCGGCCGTTTCGAGGGATTCGCCGTAATCGACGAAACCGCCGGGAATCGCCCAGCCGTGGGGCGGATTCCGGCGTTGAATCAGGACGATGCCGCCGGGGGTCTCGATGATGATGTCCACGGTGGGAATCGGATTTTTGTGGCCTGACTGGTTCTTATGGCTCGGATTTCTGTGGCCCGACGGGTCTTGATGGCACGGCTGGGGCTGCATGATGACGCCGGTCTCCCTGATGGCGGATGCGATGATGGCCAATGCGATCTTCCGGGCCCGGGTCGGCTGCCGGATCGCGGCTTCAAATTGATGTATCACCGGAGATTATATCATGGACAGCGCAGCCTGTAAAACGGTTGGCCGATTTTTCGTCCGGCTCGCCCGGCTTGCCGGGATCTGCATGCTTCTGGGCATTGGGATTGATGGGATTGGGAGAATTGGGGGGCTGGGGGGAATGGGACTGGGCCCGGGGGTGGCCCGGGCCGGGGTGGTTTCCGTGTCTCCGGCCGAATTCGACCGGCTGATGGAAACGAAATTTCCCGGCGGCGTGGTTGTGGTGATGGCCGCCTGGTGCGGCCCTTGCGTTCGGGAGCTGCCCCTCGTCAATCGGCTTTACGGGCGGTATCGCGGCGAGGGGCTGGAAATAGTGGGCCTGAGCATCGATTACGCCGGCCCCGAGGCCATGGCGCCGGTTCTGGCGGGGGCGGGCGTGGATTTTCCGGTTTACTGGGTGGGGGAAAAGGGAATGAACCATTACGGGATACAGGCGATCCCCCTGCTGATGCGCCTTCGGGAGGGCCGCGTTGTGGAGCGGATCGCCGGGCTGCTGGAGGAAGCGG